>NZ_QTVL01000007.1:0-86176 GCF_003460565.1 Blautia sp. AF32-4BH
TTCCGACTACTCTATTCTCCCCAGCATAGCTGGGGGATTAGACTTTTCATTTATTTTGTATATCTAAAATCCGTATATTTTTATTCTGCATTTCAATCATATTTTTGTTGAATGGACTACAAGAAACTGTTATACTCAATATACGGGTGCTGCCATAACGGTAGGCGGTTAGTCCTTCTACGGAGGGACTGTGACTCTCCGATTACATAGAAACCCTTTATATGGGAATTCCTTGGAAAAGAGGGCTAAGCCATGAGTATTATCGACTTCATAGCAGTTGTAAGTTTCGGCTTAACCTGCTTTAGCCTTGGATACAACTTCGGCAAAGATACTGCGAAATCACAAAAATAGCCGCCCAGTCCTGCAAACTTTGGCGACTATTTTTACATAAACCAATAAATATGGACTAACCGTCTATCGGTAGCACTCTTTTCAATATCATAATATCATGCATTTCAGAATATGTCAAAATCTTCTTTTCACATATCCCGAAATCTCCGATACCTCTCCTCTACCAGTTCTTCCCCATCCATCTTCTCATACTTTTCCAGGAATCTCAGAATTTTGCCTCTCAATTCTTCACACACCACTGGCATTGTGTCCACCGTAAACTCCCCCGGCTCTTCCACAATCTCTTCTACAATTCCCAGTTCCTTCAAATCCCCCGCCGTCAGCTTCATCACCTCGGCGGCCTCCGGCGCGCGTTTGCCGTCTTTCCACAGGATGCTTGCAAATCCCTCCGGCGACAGGATGGAGTAGATGGCATTCTGCATCATCCACACTTCATCCGCCACGGCGAGTGCCAGTGCACCGCCGCTGCCGCCTTCTGAAATGACAATAGAAAGAACCGGCGTTTTTAACGCTGACATTTCATACAGGTTCCGCGCAATCGCCTCGCCCTGGCCGCGTTCTTCGGCTTCCATTCCGCAGAAGGCGCCTGGGGTGTCTACGAGACAGATAACAGGCCTGTGGAATTTTTCGGCCTGTTTCATCAGACGCAGGGCTTTGCGGTAGCCCTCCGGGGACGGCATGCCGAAATTGCGGCGGATGTTTTCTTTCGTATCCGCGCCTTTCGCCTCGGCGATGACCGTGACCGGTGTGCCGTCAAACGATGCAATACCGCCGATGATCGCCGCATCATCGCCATACAGTCGATCACCATGAAACTCAATAAAATCAGGAAACAGCTCCCGAATATAATCTTCTCCCACCGGTCGGTCCTTTTTCCGCGCTTTCTGCACACAGTCCCAAGCCGATGTTTTCTCTCCCGTTTCTGGTGTTGCCAAAGACCGCTTCACGTCTCCATCCCCCAAAGTCAGCACTTCCGAGGAAACTTCGATATCTTTCCCATGCATCCGCAGAATCTCCGACAGCACCTCTTTCGCCTCTTCTCTTGGCAGAATCCGATCCACAAACCCATGCTCCACCAGAAACTCCGCCCGCTGGAATCCTTTCGGCAGTTTCTGTCCTATTGTCTGCTCAATAACCCTCGGTCCCGCAAACCCGATCAGCGCATGCGGCTCCGCCAGAATAATGTCCCCCAGCATCGCCCAGCTCGCCGTCACGCCGCCCGTCGTCGGGTCCGTCAGCACACTCACATACAAAAGCCCCGCATCACTGTGTCTTTTCAGCGCCGCCGACGTCTTCGCCATCTGCATCAGAGAAACAATCCCCTCCTGCATCCGCGCCCCTCCCGAGCACGCAAACAAAATCACCGGCAGCGAGAGCTTCGTCGCCCTCTCCACCGCCCGCGTAATCTTCTCCCCAACAGCCTCACCCATACTGGCCATCATAAACCTGCCATCACAGACCCCGATCACCGTCTCCATCCCGTTGATCCGTCCCTTACCAGTCACAACAGCCTCCGTAAGTCCTGTTCTCTCCTGCAGAGCCCTCACCTTCTCTTCATACCCCGGAAACCCCAGCGGATTCCCCGCCGTCATCCCCTGATCCCATTCCTCAAAACTCCCATCATCCAGAAGAAACTCAATCCTCCGATACGCATGCACCCGAAAATAATTCCCACACTTCGGACAAATATAAAGATTCCTCTTCACATCCTCCGTAAAAATAGCCCCCTTACAAGCATTACACTTCTTCAAAATCCCCTGCGGCGCCTCCGGCACCACCCCATCCGCCGTGTGCTCCTTCCGAAACACCGTCTTCTTAAAATACTTACCCAGCATCATACCACCATCACTCCTTACGTCATAACACTTTCACTCTATTGTCACCATAACAATCTTCCAACCACACACCTCACCCATCGAGGCATTCATTCTCTCTTCACCGCTCACTCCTGTCATCCCAGCCGCACCGCCCCGCGGTGTCGCTGACCACACTCTCCCAGTCGTGTGTCTGATCTCAGCCGCCCGGCAGTACAGCAGAGGGGGACGGCGCATTTGCAGGAGGAACTATAGCAAGACCCGAAAATAATGCAAAAAAGGCAGTGCTGCAGAGCGCGAATTGCAAGGAACAGATTTGAAGGCGTACCGGGGTACGACGAAAATCTGTGACGCAGTAATTCACGCTCTGCGGTGCTGAATTTTTTGCATTATTTTCGGGGATTGCTATAGAAACACTTAGGCTTCCAGAATTTGCGTTATTTTCAAAAATCCAACTGTCTGAGCGACAGCGAGTTTTGGATTTTTGAAAATGGTTTTAGCAAATGCTGGAGTCCTTAGTGTTTCTTTCCTCTGAAACCGCGCCGTCCCCCTCTGCTGTACTGCCGGGCGGCGTCCGTCTCTTACAATCTCTCCGTCAACCGCTCCACAAACTCAATATCCGCCCTCCCGGTCAGATACTCCTCTTCATTTAAAATAGAATACAAATAATCAACGTTAGTGTCGACTCCCTCGATGACGACTTCCCCCAGCGCACTCCTCATCCGCGCAATCGCCTCCTCACGCGTCCTCCCATGCACAATCAGTTTCGCCAGCATCGAATCATAAAACGCCGGAATCACATACCCGTCATACGCCGCCGTATCCACCCGTACTCCAAATCCACCAGGCAGATGCATCTCCGTAATCTTCCCCGGACAAGGCCTGAAATTCTTCGCCGGATTCTCCGCATTAATCCTGCACTCAATCGCATGCCCCGAAAGCCGGACCTCCCCCTGCGTCACCGACAGCGGCATCCCCGAAGCCACCCGAAGCTGTTCCTGAATCAGATCCACCCCCGTGACCCACTCCGTCACCGGATGCTCCACCTGAATCCGCGTATTCATCTCCATAAAATAAAAATTCCCGTCCGGCTCCAGCAGAAACTCTATCGTCCCCGCATTCACATAATGCGCCGCCTTCGCCGCCCGGACCGCCGCCGAGCCCATCCGCTCCCGCAGCGTGTCATCAATCGCCACACAAGGCGACTCCTCAATCATCTTCTGATGATTCCTCTGAATCGAGCAGTCCCGCTCCCCCAGATGAATCACATTCCCGAACGAGTCCGCCATAATCTGAAACTCCACATGACGTGGATGACGAATCAGCCGCTCCACATACATCGTCCCGTCCGCAAACGAACTTTTAGCCTCCTTCTGCGCCGTCTGAAACGCACTCTGGAACTCCCCGCGCGTCTCCGCCATGCGCATACCCTTGCCGCCGCCTCCAAGCGCCGCCTTAATCATCACCGGAAAACCAATCCGGTCGGCCTCAGAAAGACCCGTCTCCCAGTCAAAAACAGGTTCCTTCGTCCCCGGAATCACCGGCACACCGGCTGCCTGCATCGTATTTCGCGCCTCAGACTTATTACCCAGCCGGTCCATCACCTCAGGAGATGGCCCAATCCACGTAATGTGGCACTCCTGGCATCTCCGCGCAAACGTGCTGTTCTCCGACAGGAATCCAAATCCCGGATGAACCGCATCCGCCCCCGTCACAAGCGCCGCACTCAAAATACGTTCCATATTTAAATAACTGTCCTTCGACGGCGCCGGCCCGATGCACACCGCCTCATCCGCGAGCTGCGCATGCAGTGCCTCCCGGTCCGCCTCCGAATAAACAGCAACCGTGAGAATTCCCATCTCACGGCATGCCCGGATAATCCGGACCGCGATCTCCCCACGGTTTGCAATCAAAACTTTTCGAATCATTGTGCTGCCCCCACCATAAAGGTCAGTTCCGCCTGCGCGACCACCTTGCCGTCAACCGAAGCAACCGCTTCCCCGACGCCCATCGGTCCCTTGTGGCGGATAATTTTCGTCTCCAGACGAAGCTTGTCTCCCGGTTTCACTTTTCCCTTAAAGCGGCACTTGTTGATGCCGCCGAAAAATGCAATTTTTCCCTTATTCTCGTCAAGAGAAAGAATCGCAACCGCACCGACCTGCGCCAGCGCCTCGATAATCAGCACTCCCGGCATCACCGGCTCCTGCGGAAAATGACCCGCAAAAAAATCCTCGCGGTACGTCACACATTTGTATCCAATACCGAATTCGCCCGGTTCAAAATCTTCTATGTAATCCACCAGCAGAAACGGATGTCTGTGTGGAATAATCTCCTGAATCTGTTTCGTTGTCAAACTGTTCATTCGCTGCTTCCTTTCTCGTCCCGGCTTTACGCTTTTACCCGGAACAGCGGTTTTCCGTAATCAACCATCTCGCCGTTTTTCACCAGAACCTCCGCAATCACGCCGTCCACTTCGCTCTCAATCTCATTCATCAGCTTCATGGCCTCCACGATTGCTACGACTTGTCCCTTTTTCACGGTGTCGCCAACCTTCACAAACGGCTCGGCATCTTCTGCCGGAGCTGTATAAAACGTTCCGACCAGCGGGGATGTCACAAAAACGCCTTCTTCTGCTTCGCTGTGATCCTCAGCCGCTGTACTTTTTCCTGCCGTTTCTTTTCTCTCCGGCATGGCTGCTTCTTTCGCTGTCACGCCATTTGCTCCGCCCATCATCTCTGCCATCTGCAGACCGGCACCGGATGGAACCCCGCTCATCTGCACCTGCACCGGAGCTGCTTTTCCATGCTCCATGGCAATCTTGATCCCATCAGCCTCGTAATCAAACGCGGTCAGCGAAGAATCCGAAACTTTATCAATCAACTGTAAAATCTGATCTAATTCCATCTTATTTTCCTTTCTGCACCGGAACACGATGCCGCTTTATTCATATTTCTGAAACAGCAGCACCGCATTGTGGCCGCCAAAACCAAGGGAATTGCTCATTGCCAGTTTCACATCGGTTTCCACCGGAGCGCCGATGCAGTAATTCAGATCGCATTCCGCATCTGCTTCCTTTGTTCCAATCGTCTGATGCACGAAGCCGTCCTGAATGGATTTCGCACAGACAACAGCTTCCACACCGCCTGCCGCGCCGAGCAGATGACCGACCATCGATTTCGTCGAGTTGACCAGCACATGGTCTGCCGCATCACCGAAGGCTTTCCGGATCGCACGCGTTTCAAACAGATCGTTGTGATGTGTGGACGTTCCGTGTGCATTAATATAAGTAACTTCTTCCGGTTTTACTCCCGCTTCTTCCATCGCAAGCTCCATCGCACGTGCCGCACCGCTTCCATCTTCCAATGGAGAAGTAATGTGGTACGCATCGCAGGTTGCGCCGTATCCGACTACCTCTGCATAGATCTTCGCGCCGCGCTGTTTCGCGTGCTCCAGCTCCTCAAGTACGAGAATGCCGGCGCCCTCGCCCATGACGAAACCGTTCCGGTCCTTATCAAACGGAATCGAAGCCCGCAGCGGATCTTCCGACTCGGAAAGTGCGGTCAGTGCCGAAAAGCCTGCCACGCCGACCGGCGTAATTGCGCTCTCCGCACCACCTGCCACACAGATGTCCGCGTCGTTGTACTGAATTGCGCGGAAGGCATCGCCAATGCAGTGCGTTCCTGTCGCACACGCCGTCACCACGCTGGTACATTTTCCTTTCGCGCCGAGTGCAATCGCAACGTTTCCCGCCGCCATGTTCGCAATCATCACCGGAACGGTAAACGGGTTGACGCGGGACGGATTTCCGGCATCAATTTTGGCTTTCGCCTGTTCGCATGCATTCAGATCACCGACGCCGGAGCCCACCAGAACGCCGACGCGGAACGGATCTTCATTCTCCATGGAAATGCCGGCATCTGCAAACGCTTCTTTTGCTGCTGCAACGGCATACTGGGAAAAGGTTCCCATTCGTCTTGCCGCTTTGAAATCCATGCGCTCTTTTGCCACGAAGCCTTTGACCTCGCCTGCCAGATGTACTTTATATTCTGCTGTATCAAATTTCGTAATCGTTCCGATTCCGCAGGCTCCCTTGCGGACGCCGTTCCAGAATTCCTCCACGGTATTTCCAATCGGGGTTACCGCACCCAGCCCTGTGATGACTACTCTTCTCTTCATTCCAACTCTCCTTTTCTTAGATCACCATGCCGCCGTCGCAGTGAATCACCTGTCCGGTGATGTAAGCTGCCGCTTCGGATGCCAGAAATGCGGCCAGGTTTGCCACATCCTCCGGCTTTCCGAAATGGCCAAGCGGAATCTGGGATACGGATGCTTCTTTCACTTTATCCGAAAGAACCTCCGTCATATCGGTCTCAATAAAGCCCGGCGCAATCGCATTGACGCGGATGCCGCGGGATGCCAGTTCCCGTGCCGCTGTTTTCGTCAGGCCGATCACACCTGCTTTCGATGCCGCATAATTTGCCTGTCCGGCGTTTCCTGCCACGCCGACCACAGAAGCCATGTTGATGATGCAGCCGCTCTTCTGACGGATCATCGGCCGTGCCGCAAAGCGGATGCAGTTGAACGTTCCCTTGAGGTTTGTCTCAATGACACGGTCGAAGGCTTCCTCCGACATGCCCATCAGAAGGCCGTCCTTTGTGATGCCCGCGTTGTTGACCAGAATATCGATTTTCCCATACAAAGCAAGAATTTCCTTCATCCACGCTTCACACGCCGCAAAATCCGATACATTGCACTGCATCACGCAGCCGTCTCCTCCTGCCGCGCGGATTCCCGCAAGCACGGTTTCGGCCGCCTCTTTTGAACCATTGTAATTGATGACAACAAAGGCTCCCTCCGCCGCCATTTTTTCTGCAATCGCACGCCCGATTCCGCGGGATGCGCCCGTTACTACTGCTGTTTTTCCACTTAACATCTCATTCTCCTGCTGCATAATCCACTATCTATAATAAAGTTTCGCACACCTGATGCATTTCCTCATAGGTGCGGATATTGTAACCTTTTACATCCCGGTTGATTTTTCTTAAAAAGCCGGTCAGTGTTCTTCCCGGTCCGATCTCCACGAAGGTATCAACGCCGTCCGCAATCATTGCCTCGATGCTCTGCTGCCACCGCACACCGGATGCCACCTGCTGGATCAGAAGGCCGCGCGTCAGTGCAATATCACGCACATACTGGCCGGTTACATTCGTCACATACGGAATCTTCAACTCCATAAAGCCGACGCCCTCGAGCGCTTCGGTCAGCCCCTGGGACGCAGCTTCCATCATCGGGGAATGGAACGGGCCGCTTACGTTCAGCGGAAGTACCCGCTTTGCGCCTGCTTCTTTTAACTTTTCCGAAGCCTCTGCCACTGCCGCCTCATATCCGGTGATGACAATCTGACCCGGGCAGTTGTAATTGGCAATGTAGGCGCCGGAAATCCCGCTCAAAATCTCTTCGATTTTTGCAGCTTCCATGCCGAGCACCGCCGCCATCGCGCCCTCGCCTGCCGGAACGGCCTCCTCCATCAGGATGCCTCTTCTGCGGACGACCTTCATCGCATCCGCCATTTCCATACCGCCGGCGGACACAATCGCGTTGTACTCGCCAAGGCTGAGGCCCGCTGTCACATCCGGCGTAAGGCCGCACGCCCGGATGGACTGCTCCATCGCCATTCCGGTTGTCAGCAGTGCAATCTGGGTAAACTCTGTCTGATCCAGATGTTCATTTTCCTCAAAACAGAGTCTTTTCATATCAATCCCGATCAGCTCGGATGCCATATCGTAGACGGCTCTCGCTTTCGGACATGCTTCATAAAAATCCGCGCCCATGCCGACACACTGGGAACCCTGTCCAGGAAACATAAATGCTGTTTTACTCATAACCGCGCCGGTGCTCCTTTCAAAAGTTCTTCCATCTCTTTCATCATCTGCTCTATGATTTCTTTGCAGCTTTTCTCGTCTTTTACCATACCTGCAATCTGACCGGACATCACGCTTCCGGTTTTGACATCGCCGTCCACAACGGCTCTTCGAAGACCGCCGAGCGTCAGTTTTTCCAGCTCTTCGAACGGAGCTCCCTCTTTTTCCAGTTCCAGATAATGGCGTGTCATCTCATTTCGGATCGCCCGCACCGGATGACCGGTTGTGCGGCCTGTCACGCGGGTATCAATATCTTTCGCCTTGATCACCAGCTGCTTGTAATTTTCATGCACAACGGCCTCTTTCGAAGCGACAAAACGCGTTCCCATCTGAACCGCCTCGGCACCCAGCATAAAGGCTGCTGCCATGCCGCGTCCGTCCGCAATTCCACCGGCCGCAATGACCGGAATTTTTACGGCATCTGCCACCTGCGGAACGAGTGCCATCGTTGTCGTCTCGCCGATATGGCCGCCGGACTCACATCCTTCTGCCACAACGGCATCTGCGCCTGCACGCTCCATTCGTCTTGCAAGAGCCACGGAAGCGACCACCGGGATGACGCGGATACCAGCGTTTTTCCACAGTTCCATATATTTCTCCGGATTTCCTGCGCCCGTCGTAACGACTTTTACGCCTTCCTCGGCAACCACTTTTGCCACCTCATCCGCATACGGGCTCATCAGCATGATGTTGACGCCGAACGGTTTGTCCGTCAGTTTTTTTGCTTCGCGGATTTCATTCCGAACCCACTCTGCCGGTGCCGCCGATGCTCCGATGAGGCCAAGGCCGCCGGCCTCGGAAACTGCCGCTGCCAGATGATGCTCCGCCACCCAGGCCATGCCGCCCTGAATGACTGGATACTGAATCCCGAGTAATTTTGTCACTTCTGTGATCATGAATCGCTTCCTCCTGCTTCCCGATCTTTCTTAGTTTTTGTGCTGCTCCAGATACTCTGCAACATCACCGACAGTTACCATCGTTTCCAGATCCTCGGTCGGGATTTCCACGCCGCAGGTGTCCTCGAGGGACATGACCATTTCAAACAGATCCAGGGAATCTGCTCCGAGATCCTCTTTGAAGGAAGTCTCCGCTGTGATGGTATCGATGTCTGCTCCCAGTGCTTCTGCTACGGTTTCTTTTACTTTTTCTAACATGTTTTTGTCCTCACTTTTTTTCTTATTCTTCTTATTTTATATGGGCGTTTCTTACCATTCCAGGTACGCCGCGCCCCAGATCAGTCCTGCTCCGAAACCGGAGAGAACGATTCTCTGTCCTTTTTGGGCTCTGCCGGACCGGTTCCACTCATCCAGCAGAATCGGAATGCTCGCCGCACATGTATTGCCGTATGCTTCGATATTCCGCGGAAATTTTTCTTTCGGTGCCTTCAGTCGTTTTGCCACGCCGTCGATGATGCGGCTGTTTGCCTGATGAAGGATAAACGCATCAATCTCTTCGACCGCCATGTCGGCTTCCGCGAGCACCTCGCGGATGACTTCCGGCACGCGTGATAAAGCAAACTGGAACACGGCACGGCCGTCCATCTGCAGATACGTTCCCTTTTCGCAGGTCAGCGACACGCCTTTTTCTCCATCGGAATGGATCTTTTCGCACGCTTTTGTCTCCTGTTCCTCCGCCGTCAGCACAATGGCTCCCGCGCCGTCCCCGAACAGAATGCAGGTTCCGCGGTCGTGCCAGTCCACCAGGCGGCTCAGGGCATCTGCGCCGATCAGCAGCACGTTTTTTGCCTTGCCGCTCCGGATATACAGCTGGCCCAGTTCATACACCGCAAGAAACCCGGTGCAGGCGGCGCTGACATCGAGACAGGCGGCACGGAAAGCACCGATTTCATCCTGCACAAGACAGGCGGTATTCGGAAAGATACTCTCCGACGAAGAGGTTCCGACGAGAATCAGATCCAGCTCTGTCGAACAGATCCCGGCATTTTCCAGCGCTCTTCTCGCCGCCTTTACTGCCATTTGGGCAACTGTCTCCTCCCCGGCTATGTGGCGCGCACCGATTCCCGTCCGCTCCCGGATCCAGATATCGCTCGTATCCACCATCTTTTCCAGATCTTCATTTTTCCATATCGTCTCCGGTACATACGAACCGGTTCCCGCAATTCTGCCGTTTTTCACCTTACTGTCCTCTTGCTTATTTCATTCTCAAACATTTTTCTTTTCAAATGTTTTGATATTCAAAGTATATCATCAAAATTCATTTTGTCAACCTTTTTTTATTGCTTTTTCCATTTCCCACTTCTATAATGAAACTATGTTCGGGATTTTTTCGAAACTATTTTTTCCGGATTCTATTATTTTGAGCCCCGGCGCAGGTTCTCTATCGAACACTCCGGCAGGCTCCAGAAAGGACACCAAACTTATGCAGGTTCCAATGTCATCCTATCTTGTGGAAATCAAACCACAGATTCAGGAACTGATCCGTCTGCTCGAGCGCGAATTCGATTATGTCAGCGTGCTCTGCACCGATGTCAAAGGTACGACCTACCGCGTCAGCATGCATCAGACCACCGTCGGCGATTATCACTTCTGTGAACGCGGCTTCGTTGTCCGTGCATGGCAGGACGGTTCCTACACCGAATATTCCTTCAACAACCTCACCGATGCCACAGATCTTGCGGAGGAAATTACTTCCGCGCTGAAATCCGAATTTCAGGCATTAAAGGCACTCGGCATCGCGCAGATGGAGTCTCCTCTCGTGCAGGAAGAAGCCATCACCAAAACGATGCAGAATGAAATCGAGATTGACCCGGAGACCGTCTCCGCAGAGGAGATTCTCTCCCACCTTCGGAAGCTCTGCAACGCCGGCGCTGCCCATGAAGGAATTCTGGAATTCCAGAGTACCGTCAGCTTCGCCCGTGTCAACAAGCTGTTCCTCTCCTCCAAAAAGGATCTGATGCAGTCCTACGCTTTCTCGGAGGGCTCCCTTTCCGCAATCGGCACAGAAAACGGAAAACAGAATATGTCGTACCGTTCCTGCTCCGGCCTGAAAGGCGTGGAAATCTTAAATGAGATGGATGCGATTGTTGAGGAAATCATCGCCGTTCTGTACGACAAGCTCCACTCCGATCCGGTCATCCCTGGCATGTACGATGTCATCACCGCACCGGATGTCACCGGCGTGATTGCACACGAAGCATTCGGCCACGGTGTCGAGATGGATATGTTTGTCAAAAACCGCGCACTCGCCAAAGAGTATATCGGCAAGCCTGTTGCCTCCCAGCTCTCCTCCATGCACGACGGAGCAGTCGGCGCACAGCAGGTCAGCAGTTATCTTTTTGATGATGAGGGAACGCCCGGCACCGACACCACGGTCATCGACCACGGTACACTCGTTACCGGCATCAGCGATCTCGTAAGCGCACTCCGCCTTGGCACCACGCCGACCGGAAACGGAAAACGCGAGAGCTTCGAGCGCAAAGTCTACTCCCGTATGACCAACACCTACTTCACCGCAGGCACAGATAAACTCGATGATATGATCGCTTCGATTGAGCACGGCTATCTTCTCGAAAGCGTTCAGTCCGGTATGGAAGACCCGAAACACTGGGGCATCCAGTGCATGGTCGGACTCGGCCGCGAGATCAAAGATGGTAAGCTGACCGGAAAAGTCGTATCTCCTGTCACCCTGACCGGCTACGTTCCGGATCTCTTAAAGAGCATCTCCATGGTTTCCGACAAAGAAGAGCTCTTCGGCTCCGGCATGTGCGGAAAAGGTCACAAAGAATGGGTCAAAGTCAGCGATGGCGGCCCGTATCTGAAATGTAAAGTGAGGTTAGGCTGATGAACGAATTATACGAT
This sequence comes from Blautia sp. AF32-4BH, assembly GCF_003460565.1. Lineage (NCBI taxonomy): Bacteria > Bacillati > Bacillota > Clostridia > Lachnospirales > Lachnospiraceae > Blautia > Blautia sp. AF32-4BH. The sequence continues at coordinate 11,905 of NZ_QTVL01000007.1, forward strand.
GTATTAAAAACAAGCAAAGCCAGCGACTTTCTGATCCGCGAAGAGCAGACCGAATCCCGCGAGGCATTTTTCATCGGTCAGAAGCTCGACATGAGCCGCGCGAAAAAAGTAACTCATACGTTTCTGACCGTCTTTGTCGACAGTGAGGATGGAAAATTCCGCGGAAGCGCAGAAAAAGAGATCCACCAGGGCATTTCCCGCGAAGAAATGAAGCAGGAAATTGACCAGGCGCTGTTCGCCGCACAGTTTGTGCAGAACCCATGGTACCCTGTTGCAGAGCCATCGGATGCCCAGGCAAGCGCCGACATGGCTGATGCTTCCCGCGATCTTACCGCTAAACTCGTAAAACTGGTGCAGGCTATGCAGGAAATCAAGGCGGAAGAGGATTCCCGCGTAAACTCCTATGAGATTTTCGTCAACCAGAAGCAGACACACATCCGCAATTCCCGCGGTGTCGATGTCACCTTCTCCGGCTTTGACTGCGAGATCGAGGTTGTCACAAACTCCCGCAAGGATGATCATGAGATTGAGATCTACAAGGATCTCCGCTTCTCCGACAAATCTGCCGAGAAGATCATCGCCGAAGTGCGCGGAATGTTCCACACTGGCCGCCAGCGTCTGAATGCTGTTCCGACCCGCCAGAACGAGCACGCCGATGTTCTCTTAAGCGGAGACGCCGTCGGCAGTTTCTTCCAGTATTTTGCTATGCATACCAATGCTTCTTATCAGTACATGGGCGTCGCAAAGGCAAAAATTGGTGAAGCCATCACCGGTGCGGATGCGGATCCGCTGAATATCCGCCTCGTGCCGACGCTCGACGGCTCTGCCAAAAACGCGCCGTACGACGAAACCGGTATGCCGGTAGCCGAGCGCGTTCTGTTTGAAAACGGCATCTGCCGCTCCTACTGGGGCAGCCTTCAGCATGCCCATTATATCGGCATGAAGGATACTACTTCCATGAATAACATGGTAGTTGAAGGCGGTTCGAAAACACTCGACGAGCTGCGCAGCATGCCGCATATAGAAATCACCGATTTCAGTGCGTTTGATATGGATGCCGTAAGCGGCACCTGCGGCGGTGAGATCCGGCTCGCGTATGAGAGCGACGGAACCACCTCCCATCCGACAACCAGCGGATCACTTTCCGCCCGTTATGACGATGTGCTGAAAAATCTGACTTTCTCGAAAGAGACACAGCAGATAAACAACCGCGTGGTACCGTGTGCGGTACTGCTGCGGGATGTGACGGTGGCGGGAGAATAATTTTTCATTCTGCAGCATACGAAAAAGGAGCATCTCCAGGTTTCAAGTTCGAAACCGGAGATGCTCCTTTTTAATTTTCTGTGTTTATGTTCAGTCTTTTCTTCGTCTTCTGGATTTCTTTTTGCTTCCAAAATCCGGAACAACGACCAGGGTGTTAAGACCCAGATAAGTTTCAACATCTTCTGCCGTTTTGATATTGTCATTCAGCACAGTCTGCAGTGTCAGAATTGCCAAAACAAGAACAAAATTTCTAAACAGTAATGGGGTCTGACCCCAATGTGGTTATTTATAATCGTGTGTTTTCAGTGTTGTCGTAATCAGGTTGTGGACCGGCGTATCGTCTTCCACGGCCAGTATCAATGTCTTATTCATTTAAATTCACCTCACTGAGCGGCAGCGTAAAACGAAAATGACAGCCGTGCGGAGCGCAGTCACGAAGCACCAGTTCCCCGCCATGCGCATTTACAATGGAGCGGCACAGCGCCAGCCCAAGGCCAAGGCTTCTGCGGCTGTCACTCACCTTATTTTTTCCGGAATAGAACATTTCAAATACATGCTCCCTGCACTCCGCCGGAATGCCGGGTCCATTATCCTCCACCGCAATCCATACGTTTTTTTCTTCTTTTCCGGCTGTAATCCGGATCTTGGATCCTGCCTGTGTATATTTTACTGCATTGTTGATCAGGTTTACCAATACCTGTACAATCAGCTTTGCATCCATGCGGGCGAGCAGTACATCTTCCCCGCAGTCCACCGTAATTTTATGTTCGTTTTTCCGCCGTTCTACATGGCGCAGCGCCTCACGGACTACATCCTCAACCACCTGATCGGATAACTGCAGTTTTACACTTCCATCTTCTATTTTCGTAAGCGCAAGCAGATTTTCCACCAGTTCAATCAGCCATCCGGCATCCTCATAAATATCCGAAAAAATCTGTTTCCGCATCCCTTCGTCCAGTGCGTCAAAGTTACTGATCAAAGAGTCTGCATTGCCGAGAATTGATGTCAGTGGTGTGCGCAGATCATGGGAAATCGTCCGCAGCAGATTCACCCGAAGCTGCTCATTTTTCGCCATGACTGCCGCCTCTTCTTTTTCTCTCGCACTTTGTTCCCGATCCAGTGCCATGGCGCACTCTCCCAGAATAGAAAGCAGGATACTGTTCTCAAACGCATCCAGTGGCTTTTGTCCGATGAAAATGCCGATCACACCATATCTGTTCTGTGCCGCATAGATGGAAAGGTACAGATACGGTTCTTCAGAAAAACGTTCTGTCATAGCTCCCGCCCGTTTCCGGTTTTTCAGAACCCACTGCAGGATTTCCTGTTCTTTCACATTAAAAACTTTTTCTGATTTTATTCCTGTTTCGGCGTTATAAAGAGTTCCCTGCACAATGCCGTTTTTCTTTTTTTCTACCGGCGCCACAACCAGATTTCTTCCCAGAAGCTTTATCAGCTGCGTTGACGTAATATCAAAAATTTCTGACGCATCCTCTGCCTTTTGCAGAAGCTGGCTGGTATTAAAAAGAATCTTGGTTCGAAAGGCATCTCGTGCAGAAAGCTTTGCATTTTCTTTCAATTTTAAAGCAAGCGTACTGGTCAGGATTGAAGTGCCAAGCATGATCGCAAAGGTCACCGGATAGCCGGAACCATACGCATACAACGAAAGCCTTGGCTCTGTCATAAAATAATTAAACAGGATAACACTTGCCACAGAACTGATTACACTACAGGTATAACCGCTGGTCAGAATAGATGTCAGCATGACGCCAAACAAATATACGGTAATGATATTGGCATCGGTAAAACCGAGCCGAAAAAAGATTTCTCCAATTCCGGTCGCAGCAGCCAGAATCAGAACCGTAAGCATCAGTTCTTTCCAGGAAGGCAACTCCATCCACTCCAGAAATTTTTTTCGTTTCTGATATCTCCGGTACACGTCTGAGTCTGGAATGATGTGAATTTCCAGATCAGGCACAAGATCCGTCAGACGCTCGGTCCACACCCTTCGCTGATGGAAATAGCCCTGCTTCATCATGCTCTTTCCAATGACAATCCGCGTCACCTCGGAAATTCTTGCGTATTCTGCAATCTGCAGGGCAATATCCTCACTGTGTGTCGTTACAATTTCTGCCCCGCTCTGCTCTGCCAGACGAACATGCTTCTGCAGCCTTGCCAGATCCTCCGGTGTTTTTTCTGTTTTTTCTGCTGTCTGCACATACAATGCCGTAAAGCCGGCCTGAAACGCCTGTGCCATCTGCGCCGCAGTCCGAATAATTTTTTCATTGGATGGCGAAGAGGACAGACACACCAGGATATGCTCTTTTTTTTGTTTTTCTTTTTCCAACTGTCTCACCCCACCTCCTATTGTAGATCATAAATGAAGAGAAAGCTATAGTCAGGAAATCTTTTTTTCTCCCGTTCCCTGTTCTTGTTTTCTGTTTTCCGTGAAATTTTGTCCCGTTTCCGGTTCCTCTCTTCTGTTTTCCGTGAAAAATGTCTCTATCTGATCCACGAGCACACCTCCAGACAAAAAACCGACCAGGGTAACGAAGAGCAGTCCTACACTTAACACAGAAATCACCTCTCTTTCAGATTCGAAAACATTTCTGGATCGCTTTATATTCACCAAGAACCAATATGGTAGCATCGCCATCCAGAACTGTCTCCGGAGACACCGCAACATCTGTTTTTCCATATTTTCTTGTTGCCAGAATATTAATACCGTATTTTTTCCGGATATCCAGCTGGCCGACATTTTTTCCAATCCAGTTCTCCGGGATTTCAACCTCAAAAATCGCATACTGACTGTCAATTTCAATATAGTCAAACACATGATCCGAGCTGTAACGAATTGCTGTCCATTTTGCCATCTGTTTTTCCGGATAAACAACCTGATCCGCTCCGTTCCGCAACAGGAATTTTTCCTGTACATCCCGTTCTGCCCGGGACACGACCCATTTTGCGCCCAACTCCTTCAAAAGACACGCGGTTTCCAGCGAATCCTGAAAGCTGCTTCCGATCGTCACAATACAGACATCATAATTTCCCACACCAAGGGATCGCAGAAAGTCTGCATTGACACTGTCACCGATCTGTGCATTTGTCACATACGGCATCACGGCGTCGATCCGTTCCTCATTTCGGTCTACCGCCATCACCTGATGTCCAAGCTGATTCAGATGCATGGCAATATGTCTCCCAAATCTTCCTACTCCAATCAGTAAAATATTTTTCATCTCATCTCTTCCTCTCTTCTTATCCTACATTTATTTTTTCCAGCGGCATTTTTGCATGTGCGCTCTTTCTCCCCGGCATCGCAGCATAAACAAGCGTCAGACCGCCAACCCTTCCAAGAAACATCAGTGCGATCAGAATTCCTTTCGAAAGAACACCGAGCTGCGGCGTAATTCCAAGCGTCAGGCCAACCGTTCCAACAGCAGATGCTGTCTCAAACAGACACTCAGAAATCGGCAGATTTTCTGCCACACTGATCACCATTCCTCCCATCAGCACCAGAAAAAGATACATCATCAGAATCGTAGATGCATTTTTTAATACCTCCTGGCCCACCCTGCGTCCAAACATCTGTGTGTCCTCTCTCTGACGGAACGTAGCAGACGCATTAGCTGTCAGCACGGCAAATGTGGTAATTTTCATTCCGCCAGCCGTTGATCCCGGTGCTCCGCCAATCATCATCAGAACAATCATAATCGCCTGGGAAGCACCTGTCATCCCGGAAAGATCTGCCGTATTAAATCCGGCCGTTCTTGTTGTCACGGACTGAAACAATGCGCAGAGCGTCCGCTCCTTGACCGGCATTCCGGCGAAATCCCGGAAGAAAAAGAAGGCCGCCGGAACAAAAATCAGAAACAGACTTGTAAGCAGGATCACCTTGCTTTGCATGCAGTACTGACGAAAATGGTATTTTTTTGTATAGATATCATCCCAGGTCAGAAATCCGATTCCACCTGTTACAATCAGCCCCATAATCGTAAGATTAACCAGTGGATTTCCCACATAAGAAGTCAGGGACGGATACAGATGATCCGTTTTTCCAAGAAGATCAAATCCTGCATTGCAGAATGCGGATACAGAATGAAACAACGCCATCCAGATTCCTTTTCCGCCGTAATCCCGTAAAAAAACAGGCAGAAGAAACAACGCCCCCAACAGTTCAATTCCAAAGGTTCCTTTGAGGATAAAACGCGTCAGGCGCACAATTCCGCCCACCTTCGGGGCAGAAATCGCATCCTGCATCGTGCTTCGCTGCATCAGGGAAATTTTTCTCCCGGAAAGCATCGCAATCGAAACAGCGATCGTAACCACACCAAGACCGCCGATCTGAATGAGCAGCAAAATCACGCTCTGTCCAAAGACGGACCAGTAGCTTCCTGTATCTCTGACTGCCAGTCCTGTCACACAGGCGGCTGATGTTGCAGTAAACAGTGTTTCTGTAAATGGCGTTACATTTCCTTCCCGCGAAGCCACAGGAAGCATCAAAAGCAGTGCTCCTGCCAGAATTACCCCCGCAAATCCAAGAATGATAATTTCAAACGACGACCATTGTTTCCTGTATCGCAGTTTTATACTCCACATTTCTCTTTTTACTCCTTCTTTTTGATTCCTCCTTATTTTAGAGACTTCCGCTTTAAAAACGTATAAATACCTTTTCCATGGCATTAAGATTGTATAAAGATTTTTCGAATTTCAAACCAAAAAACAGGAACCGCCCAAAAGTTTCCCACAACAGTAATGGGGTCTGACCCCAATGTGTGTATATTCTTCTTTTATCGCAGTAACGCATTAGTTGGTTAAACTACCGATTTTTCTCCTTTTGAAAGTAGATTCTTTTGTCATAAATATCAAAAAAGTATTTACAAATCCTTACGTATCAGTTATTATGTATATAATCTATTGAGAAGTTCGTGCAGAATTATGCAATTTTGTTTTTAATAAATACTCTGTTTCCTTTTCCAACGGCATTTTGTTGACTTTTTACGTCAAACAGAACGGATCAAAGGGTAAAACACCAAATTTTTTCACAAAAAATCACTCAACGTAATTACAGATGAACTCGGATCCCTATCCCGAAAAAACATCGCACCTTATTTTCGAAAGGAGATATCAATTTTATGTTTCATTTTCTAAAAGGAAAGAACAAAGAAAATGTTCTTTACGCACCTTGCAAAGGAAAAGTAGTTCCGCTTTCCGAAGTCCCGGATCCTACCTTTTCCGAAAAAATCCTGGGGGACGGATTTGCAGTGATTCCGTCTGAGGGAAAAATTTATGCACCGACAGACGGTGAAATAGCCATGGTATTTGATACTCTTCATGCCATCACGCTCATAAGCAGCTCCGGAACCGAAATCCTGATCCACATCGGCCTGGATACGGTTACACTAAAGGGCGCACCGTTTACCGCACACGTTGCAGCCGGCGATCAGGTCAAAAAAGGAGATCTTCTGATGGATGTCGATCTGGACAAGATCACCGGGGCCGGATTGAACACAGTCACTCCGGTACTGATTTGCAATACCGATGATTACGGGAAAATCAGCTTGAAAAAAGAGGGCGAAGTTTCCTTAGACGAAGCCGTTCTCAGTATTTCCTGATCTTTTTTTGATCTTTCGTCAGATGAATCTTCATCCTCTTCTTTTATGAAATGTACGCTTGAAGTCTTTTCTCACTTGCTTTTGTGAAATGCACTCTCAATGTCTTTTCTGCACTTGCTTTTGTAAGTATATTGGATGGATTCGGTAAATTCACGTATCTAATTGGAGGTATCCAGTTATATAAATTATCTTTTAAGGAGGGAGAAATATATGAAATTTCTTCAGAAACTAGGGAAAGCCCTCATGCTTCCTGTAGCAGTACTGCCGATCTGCGGTATCCTGATGGGTATCGGATACCGGCTGTGTCCGGCAACGATGCAGGGCGGCGAGATCTCGGGCGCAGTAAACCTGATCGGTCTGTTTCTCGTAAAAGCAGGAGCAGCTCTGATCGACAACATGGCAATTCTCTTTGCAATCGGCGTTGGTGTCGGTATGTCAGAAAAGAATGACGGTACCGGCGGAATCGCAGCTCTGGCATCCTGGCTGATGATCACAACACTTCTTTCTACCGGAGTTGTTACAACTATCATCCCGTCCATCGCTGAGAGTGCTACAAAGACGCTGGCCTTTGACAAGATCGAAAACCCGTTCATCGGTATCCTGGCCGGTATCATCGGATCTGCCTGCTATAACCGTTTCAAAGACACCAAGCTTCCGGACTGGTTATCCTTCTTCAGCGGCAAACGCTGTGTAGCAATTGTTTCCGGTGTTGTTTCTATCGTTGTATCTGCTGTTCTGTTACTGGTATGGCCATTACTGTTCGGTGCTCTGGTAGCAATCGGTAAATCTATTGTCAGCCTTGATGTTGTCGGTGCCGGTATCTATGCATTCCTGAACCGTCTGCTGATCCCGACCGGATTACATCACGCTCTGAACAATGTATTCTGGTTTGACACGATCGGTCTTGGTGACTTGAAGCACTTCTGGGCTGGTGAAACATCTGCTGATGTAACCTGGAGCCTTGGTATGTACATGTCCGGATTCTTCCCATGTATGATGTTCGGTATTCCTGGTGCTGCACTTGCTATGGTAAGATGTGCAAAACCTGCAAAGAAAAAAGCTGCGATCGGTCTGGTAGCTTCTGCTGCAGTCTGCGCATTCATCTGTGGCGTTACAGAACCTTTTGAGTTCGGATTTATGTTCCTTGCTCCTGTTCTGTACGTAATCTATGCATTACTGTATGGTATCTTTACTATGATCACAGTTGCTCTCGGCTTCCGTGCAGGATTCAGCTTCTCCGCCGGTGCTATGGACCTCCTGTTCTCATCCTCACTGCCCGCAGCACAGAAAATATGGCTGATCATTCCGCTTGGAATCGCAGCATTCCTCGTATTCTACTTCGTATTCCTGTTTGCTATCAAGAAATGGGATCTGAAGACTCCTGGACGCGAAGATGACGATCTCGAAGCAGAGAAAAAAGTAGAACTGGCAAGTGATAACTATACCGCAATCGCAGCTAAAATTCTGGAAGGCTGCGGCGGAAAAGAAAACATCACAAGCATTGATAACTGCGTTACAAGACTGCGACTGGAAGTGAAAGATATCACTGCCGTAAACGACAAGGTAATCAAATCTGCCGGCGTGGCAGGCGTGATCAAACCTGGCAAAACCTCTGTACAGGTTATCGTTGGAACAAAAGTTCAGTTCGTAGCTGACGCTTTCTCCAAACTTTGTGAATAATATTTACCCAGGTAGTTCAAAAGGAGCATATCGCTGCTGCGGTATGCTCCTTTTAATTGCGCAAAGTTTTCCTTATTTTCTGCCCTTTCGCAGAGCAGGAACCCGGCTGTTGTTTGTCAAATGGCTGCTATCAAAACCAAAGGTCGGATTACTGGTGGTTCCGAAAACGTGTGCATATATGTGGGGAATCGCCGTGTGACCTCAGCTCTTGTTCTAAGCACCGAGCAGCTTTTCGGGACAGGTACAGCACAGTACATCGTTTCGTAAATGTATTTTTTTAAAATCTTGTTATGAAAAGGAGTGCGAAAAAACGTAACTTTGTTTTTTCGCACTCCCATTTTCTCTCCCAAAAAACGCCGCAGCTCTCGTCTTACTTCGCGCTGTCTGCATCAATCACGGACTGGATCTGTTTCATCAGCGTATCATAATTCTCCTGATTGTCGATTCCGCCGAGCATCGGCTCTCCCACAATATTTCCATTTCGATCGACCAAGATTGTGGTAGGAAATGCCATAATATCGGAAGCATACTTTCCTGCAGCGGAAGCAGAGTCAATGGAAAGATTGCGGTATTTCGCACCCTGGCTTTCAAGAACCGCTGCTGCTTCTTTGATCGCATCCTGATTTCCGTCGAAGGTTTCTGTGTTGATGCCTACAACCTCGCCTCCCATGGATTTGATTGCATCGTTTAATTCGTTCAGCTTGGATAGCTCAGCAACACAAGGCTTGCAGCCGGTAAACCAGAAATTCACGACCGTTACCGCATTTTTGGAAAACAGACTTTCGTCAACTGTGTTGCCATCATAATCCTGACCCGAAAAATCCCGGAACGGAGATGCCTCTTCGGAATCGTTTTTCGCGTTGCTATCTTCCGATGCTGTATTGCCATTTTCCATTTCCGCTATCTGTTCCTCGATTTTTCGTATCGTTGCAATATCATCCGTCAGTGTATTCAGCTCGTCCTCTGAAAAAGAGTCCTTGTTGGCTTCAACCGTGTCTGCCAGATAATCCCCATAATTTCCGCTCGGATCAGCCGTGCTTTTATTCATCATGCCAAACACCTTGTTCCATACATCCGCATGATCTGAAAAAATCTGGTTCTCCTGCTGATATAAATCGTCCAGCTTTGTGCCGGAAGCCCCTGCCGTTTCGGTTCCGGATTCCGCAACAGATCCCGTAACAGCTTCTGTGCCGGATTCCGTCTGGGTTGTCTGCGTTTTCTTTGTGTCTGCAGCCTCTTTTCCGTTGCATGCGGTAAGTAATAATGCTACGCTGAGTGTAAAAACAGGGATAAAAGTTCTTTTGGTTTTCATAAGTTATGGCTCCTTTTAAGATAGTATAATGTAAAAAACAAAAATTCAATATCATCCTTCGATGCTTCGTGATCTGCTGCTAATCAATGGTTTCTGATCTCTGACTGTTGATCTCCGGTGTCCTTTTTCTGACACGTTTTTCCCATAAACTGATAGTGGATCGCATCCTTCGGGCAGGCCTTGATGCAGGCTCCGCATCGGATGCATTCCGGATGATTTGGGGTCCGGCACACGTCGATATCCATTTTACATGCCCTGGAACACTGGTTGCATCCGACGCATTTGCTGTTTTCAATCGTGATATGTAAAAAGCTTACCTTATTAAATAAGGAATAGATTGCCCCAAGAGGACAGATCCATTTGCAGAAAGGTCTGTAAAACAAGATGCTGAGCACGACAACCGTAATCAGAATACCGAATTTAAACGAAAACAGCTTGCCCAGTGCAGACCGGATTGCGACATTTCCGATGGAAAGCGGGATCGCCCCCTCCAGAACGCCCTGCGGACAAATATATTTGCAGAAGAACGGATCTCCCATCCCGATCGAATTCGTTGCAAACATCGGCAGAAGAATTACAAAAACAACAAGGATGATATATTTCAGATACCGCAGCGGCTTCAGTCTGGCCGTAGAGAATTTCTTTCCGGGGATTTTGTGAAGCAAATCCTGAAACCATCCAAACGGACACAAAAAACCACAGATGAATCTTCCCAGTGTCACGCCGAGTAAAATCAGGAACCCGGTTATGTAGTAGGAAAACTTAAATTTGGATGATCCGACAACCGCCTGAAAGGCTCCGATGGGGCACGCTCCCGTCGCGGCAGGACAGGAATAACAGTTTAGTCCCGGTACGCATACCGTTTTCGCTTTGCCCTGATATATTTTGCCCTGAAAAAAATTGGGGATATGAGGATTGGTAAGCAGTGTGGCCGCTGCCTGGATCCACCCGCGTATTCCGGCTATTTTCTTTGATCGTAACTTCTTTTTCTTATCCAATTCCGACACACTCCAGACATAATTTAATTGCTTTCCCAAGCACAGCAGCCGCTTCCCCTCTGACGGCGCCATAGCCCATCATCGCTATGCCTGTGATAACTAGAACAATTTGAGATATTTTTCTGCATTTCAAAATGTGGTTGCTCCTTTGATTTTATTGATTGACCAGCTGACTCTGATATTATACAATAGCTGTTGTAAAATCATTGTTAAGAAATGGGCAGGTGAAAAAATTTTGAGATTATTAATCGTGGAAGATGAGAAACAAATGTGTGACACAGTTGCCAGAAGTCTGTACGCCGCCGGGTACGAGGTAGATACCTGCTATGATGGGGCGGAGGCTCTGGAATGCATCCTGGCAGAAAATTATGATCTGATTGTCCTGGATCTCAATCTGCCCGGCATGGACGGAATGGATCTTCTAAAAGAGCTCCGAAAGGAAAACGAAGAAACGAAGGTGCTGATCTTATCTGCAAGAGGACAGATTGCAGACAAAGTAGAAGGACTCGATGCCGGGGCAAATGATTATATGGAAAAGCCGTTCCATCTGCAGGAGCTGGAAGCGCGGATCCGCAGTCTGACAAGAAGAAAATTTGTGCAGAAGGATGTCTGTCTGGAAAGTGGCGGGATCAAATTCGATACCATCAAGCGAGAGGCCTATGCCAACGGAACCCTGGTTTCCCTGACAAGAAAAGAAAACGGAATTTTGGAATATCTGCTTCTCCACCTTGGCAGACCGGTAAGCCAGGAAGAATTGATCGAGCATGTCTGGGATGCCTCCGTGGACAGCTTCAGCGGATCCATCCGCGTCCATATGTCTTCGCTTCGGCGAAAGCTCAGGGCGGTACTTGGATACGATCCGATTTTGAATAAAGTAGGCGAAGGATATCAAATACGAGAGGAGTCCGACCGATGAAAAAAATATCACTGCAGTGGAGACTTACCTGTATCATTACCCTGTATATTGCGGTCATCTGTGGATGTCTGACCCTGCTTGTCTATAAAAACGGAATTTATTATATCGATTCCCTGCAGGAGACCGTAGATGCCCGGGGCGATGATGCCGGAGATCAGGGCGGAGACGGTACCGCAGACGGTTCCGATCAAATCTATATCAGCATTCCGGAGGACAATTGGGATGAATTTGCCAGAGATTTCTCTGTTCAGGTGTACAACAACAAAGCAGACTACAAAAGAAACAGCCTGATCCTTTCCGCTTTATTGGCCCTTCTTGGCGGTGTCGCTACCTATTTTATCAGTGGCCATGCACTTCGGCCCATTCGTGAGTTCTCCGAAAAAATCGAGGAGGTGCAGGCACAGAATCTGGCCGATTCGCGCATTGAAGAAAACAAAGTAAAAGAGCTGAACCAGCTTCGTATTTCGTATAACAAGATGCTGGAACGTCTCGCAGATGCTTTTGAAATCCAGAGACAATTTACGGCAAATGCAGCACACGAGCTTCGAACCCCATTGTCTGTCATGCAGGTACAGCTCGATTTATACCATTCCACCCCGCATCCAGGCAATGACGCCGACACCTTACAAACACTGAAAATGGTGACAGAGCAAAACGGCCGGCTCAGCAAAATGGTCAAGACACTGCTCGATATGAGTGAGCTTCAAACAGTAAGCAGGGATGAAACCATTGCCGTTGACGCCCTTGTCGATGAAGTACTGGTGGATCTGGAACCGCTTGCCCAGGAAAAGGAGATAAAACTGATCGGGAACTGTAAAGATACCACTATGGTCGGAAGTGACATTTTGATTTACCGGATGGTATACAATCTTGTTGAGAATGCAATCAAATACAACCATTTCGGCGGACAGGTTACCGTAACCGCATACCGGAAGGGAAAAAGCATCTGCCTGTCCGTAGAAGATACCGGAAGCGGAATCCCGGCTGAATTAAAAGAACGCATATTTGAACCATTCTTTCGTGTAGATAAATCCAGAAGCCGCCAGCTCGGCGGAGTAGGCCTTGGGCTGGCCCTGGTTCATGAAATCGTGCGCGTACATGACGGCAGAATAACCGTTCAGTCCAGCCCGTCCGGTGGAACGATCTTTGAGGTAGTTTTTACACAGTGACATCATCCCAAAAGCCAGTCGATGACATAATCTGTTCTGCAATGTCTGAAGTGCCGATTCCAGCGTATCTTCGTCCATTGCGTATTTTCCGTCCTGCATTCGGACAAGCGCGCCATATCTTTGTTTTTCATTATCCGTTAGTTTCGGAGCATACTCATATTTAAGGTCTTACCAAAACGGCGGGGCCTTGTAAAAAGATTTACCTTTCCCCAGCTGTCAAGAAGCTGTTCAATCAGTCTTGTCTTATCAATATAGTAAAAACCTTGTTGGCGAATTTCCTTAAAATCTTCGACACCAACCGGAAGTTTTAACGTCGCTGCCATTCTTCCACGCCCTTTCCGAAGCTACATTAACAGGCAAAGGATATTATATCCCAGTGCATTTTGATTTTACCATTTGGGAACTCAAATGGCAAGTTGATCCTATCTTCTGCTTTGCCTCGTTTACGGCACATCAATCAGTCCGAAGCGGTAGAACATTCCGTATATGTAGGTCACGCCCCGGATGTCGCCCAGAGCCTTTGGTCCACGCAACTCTAGGGGTCTGACCCTATGAAAATCTGAGTAGACGGGAACTATCGTACTGCTGGAAAACCCTGGTAAAAAGCGAGTAAAACGGCAGCCGTCTCCTTTTCGAGACCCCTGCCGTTTTACTCGCTTTTTCTATTCATTTTCATAGGGCATACCCCCATGTGTCTCGTTTGCTAAGGTCATGGGAATATTAGGAAAATCTTTTAATCTTATCTTTGTATCAGAATTATAGTGATCTTCTTTTGGATTGACCGCCTTTGGACCGGTCCCCGATGTACTATAAGTTACAATATGCTTAACAATAGAATCCTATCTCATCCGTCACAAATGCCTCTTTCCATTTTGCACAAATAAAGAAAAACTGTGCTGATATAAATTCCATCAATTCATTCAGCTCTTTCTTGGAAATTTTACTTCCATTACTTGCCAAAATGCATCCACCTGACTTTGTAAGCCATATTTTAGTCGCATTTGGAGTAGGCTTACCTTTTGATATATGAACATGAATTGGTTCTCCATTTTCATTAGACCAAAAATATACCGTATATCCACATACCATAAACAATTTAGGCAATTTGAATCCCCCCATTCTCCGCATACCGGTATAGCAAATGAGCATTACTATGCAGGAGTTCTTCAAACATTGCTATTTCTTCATCCGAATATCCTTGGCGTTCTGTCCATTTGTAATCAGGCAATTCACACCTTGCCGAATCAAATCCATCTTCTGTTGGTCGTTCAAAGTTTACAATAACTTTTTTCATTCCATCTTTTTCAACAATTTGTGAATGAACAATCTCCGTTTCATCTGCCAGTGTCATATATGGATACATCATACAACGTCACCCCGTTTCTTATTTTTAAACTCATTATAGCATCATACCCTGTCGTTGTCATGTGATTAAAAGCTAAATTCTTTCACTGAAAATTTCAAAAGTAAATTCCATCGTCCGCTTATGCGGTGGAATTTACTCCTACATGAGTGGAGTTTAATCTTTCATATATTCGTGCTATGCTCATGAAGACCTTCTGACAGCAGTAGAAGGAGATCTCTATGAGTAAATATATTCCTGGTAACCAGAAACATCTTTCCCTTGAAGACCGTAAATACATTGAGCGTTCCCTGAATAACGGCAGCACTTTTAAAGATATCGCCCGCTTCTTATGCAAAGATCCTACAACTATTTCGAAGGAAGTGAAACTCCATCGTGTAAGTGATTGGTATCATAAAGGATCCTTCCTTAACACTCACAACTTCTGCATTCATAGATATCACTGCAGAAAAACAAATGTATGCAGGAAAATCATACTCTGCAACATTAAGTGTACTTCCTGTCCAACCTGTAACCAAACCTGTCCTGATTTCGTTAAAGAACAGTGTAACCGTCTTGATAAGGCTCCTTACGTCTGTAATGGATGTCCGAAAGCCATCCATCATTGTTCCATTGCTCACAAGTACCGTTACGATGCTGTCTTTGCAGACCGCAAATACAAGGAATGTCTGTCTTCGTCCAGGGCTGGTATAAACATGACAAAGCATGAACTACGTCAAAAGGACATGGTCATTTCGCCTCTTATTTATCAGGGACAATCCGGAGATTCCACCTATGCAGATGCCTGCTTAAGCCGAATGACATCCAAGGCATATCGTCTTGAATTTCCTGGCAGAGATCGTAGAGTAAACAACGGTAACTAATAAACCTGCTGAGCTTTGCTCAGTTTGAAGCGGAATGGCGCTCCGTTCCTCTGGAACGGATGCGCAGTTCTTGCGGAATATGCACTATTTTAAAAAAATTACAGAATTTCTTTTTTATTCTTTTTATTTGTAATCTTATGTTCATTTCTTCTATTTTCAGAAGCTCTCATTCTTTTCTAATTCCCTGCATTTTCCAGAAAGCTCTTCCTCCAACGCTCTCACATCTCTGCAAATCTTTCCTTGGATCTCCTCTGTAAATTTTTCCAGCAATGGATCTCTCACCTTCAGCTCTTCTCTCACTTCGTCCCACCATAGAAACTCTCTATACTTGCAGATCACCTGCTCCACGCATTTTCCTATCCTCGTCTCTTTCCCACATTCCTCTGCCTTTTTCTCATTCTGTAAACTTGCATAATACAAAATCGTGACATTAAGCTCTTCTATCACCTTATTCATTTTCCTGCAGTCTACCTGGGTTCCATGCGAATTTTCTTTTTCTGCCTTACGTTTTCGTTCTTTCTCTTTTCTTTGCGTAGCTATTACTTCATCATATACAAACAACTCACCATCTTGGCTGATATATCCCACTTCGCTCAATACCAGTTTCAACAATTCCGGCGCTGCATGCAGTGTAGATGAAAGCTGCGATAGCTCCCACCGTTCTGCTCTCCTGATATATTCTTCCAATTGCTCAATAGTCGGTTTCTTCTCGATTCTTTTTCCAAATGACTTCTTCAGCCATCCAATACTCTGATAAATAAAAACTACCCGTGACGCCCAGTCGATTGCATCAGCCAGGGAGTTTATTCCCAGCGTGTCCAATATCTGGGAACTGTGATATAAAAATGTTTTCCATCCCTGCAAAACCGCCTGCGCGATCTGTATTCCATCCCCGCCCATATTGTTGGCTTGTACAAGAATTCCTTTTTCCTCTGCCTCTGGAAATGTGCGAAGGAAATCCCGAATCGTCACCCTGTCATATGGGACATTCCATTCGACACCCTCCTCAAATTGGATATACGGAAACATTTTATAGCGTGTATAGCTATCCATATCATCTTTATAATACGTATAAAAAGAAACATGCCGAATCTCATGTCCATGCTTTTTGCAATAAAACACCAGATTTTCCGACAGCTCCTCCTCATGAATCAGGATCATTTCCGGAATACGATATTCCAGGCAATAGTCAATCTGTAAACTGCAGATCTGTCCATTTCCTTTTATATATTCCTGAAGTTTTTCTTCTGCATACGTTATATTTTCCCGAATTTTCTCTTCATAACCGTCCTCTACCGCTACTCCATGAAACTGCCCCAATTCATCCTGATAAACTGGCGCAAAAGCAATCTCATCCACTTGCCGTACATATTCTGGATGATCCTGCAATAATTTTCGCTTTTCTTCTCCTATCTGCATCAATGTATACTCAGCATACGAATAAAATGCCCGATACAATCTATGAATCAAAAGAAAATACTTATAAAAAAGCGGGACACAGCAAAGTCTTGTATCTGCTACTCCATACTCTAACAAATCCTTTTTGGCCTTTTGTAACATCCTTTTTAGATTTGTATTCATCTTCAGATGTGTGGTCTCCAGAATTTCTGACAGATCTAAATAAATTTTTTCTTCATCATAATGAATCGGTATATGGCCATGCTGCATATAGTTTCGCAGAAAGTCTACAATTTTATACTCCGAATATTGATCATATGCTTTCGAAATGAAGTTTTTCTTAAAACTTTTATCCTTAGAAATATAGAATTCATCAAATTTCTCCATAGATTCTATCAATGTCCGCCCTGCGCTGACGGCATTGCAAAGCAACGCATTGATCTGAATCACATCTACAGTTTCTCCTCTCTTAGCGAATATACGATCGTCAAATTGTAAAGAGAATTTCTCAAACATATTTTCCAAGTTAAAAACCATCATACTATATAACTCATCCAATTCACAAATATGCTGTGACATGCTGAGATACCGCCGCAATATCTGTTCATGCTCCCATGGCAGTTTCTCAAGCTGTGTTCCTGGAACATTCAAAAAATCCATTGGAATATACGCTCTTGTATTCATTGACATCCCTCCAAACCTATACAATTCTTTCTTGGAAATGCAAACTTTTTGTATACGCAAATAACGCTCACAAACTTCTCAAATTTATTACTGTATATATACCCCGTACTTACAATATAATTTGATTTTAACACCTATGTTCCAGCATAACAATCAATTCATGACTTTTTGTTTTTTTCTTTTTATAATATTTTTTACTCGTGTTTCTTCCTATTATAATATCTTTTCTTTTAGCATTTACTTTCTACTCTTCTGTTTCTTCTCATACAGCTTCCTTGGTCCGTATTTATGCTATTGAAGACTTATATTCCAAGAATATTCAAATGAGCAGGAGGAACATCTTTATAGGCGTTCTATAACAGCACATTTATAGGGTCTAAATGCTAGTATTCTCAACTCACGCCTTCACGGAAGGCGACGTCGCTGTTGGAGTAGGAGTTGGCATGACGGCCATTTCAACTCACGCCTTCACGGAAGGCGACCGAACCATCAATGCCTGGAGAAATTGCCGGTATATTTCAACTCACGCCTTCACGGAAGGCGACACGATCGACATGGCATCACCGAACGGAAGAATCATTTCAACTCACGCCTTCACGGAAGGCGACTGCAAATTCAAATAATTTTTGCTGCTAAACACTTCTTATTTTTATTAATTCTTTCCAAATTTCTCATTCTAGCTTTTCTTTTTCACCTAGCTTCTCTTCGCTTTTCTCTTCATCCTGTCATTTTTCCGGTGCGAATCTCCCTGTATTTTTCTGTTTATTTACCTTTCGCACTCGAAACATGTACACTCTGTCATAATATTTAATTTGTTTCATTATATCTCTCCACTAATTTTCTATCAACTGAAAATATGTTTTAATTTAATCTCTTTGCTTTTTAAAATTAACTTACTAAAGTTTTTTGTTATTTTTTACTGGCATCGTAAGATGCCAGTAATTAAATTTATAAAATTCTAATAATATCCGAACTTTATCTGATAATTATAAGTAGGTAATCATCCGTATATTGACATTTTATAAAAGCCATCTGATACTGTTTCTGGCTGTCTGCCAAATTCTATATCAGATGGCTTAGTATTATTTTTTAATTTAGTACGGCAGTATTCCGGAAGATCTTCTGACCATGGAAGCAGTTTCTTTAACTCTTTCTCTTTAGGAAAAGCTCCCATTTTTCTGAGTTCATCCAATATATAAGTCAGATATGCGTATGGTTTCAGATGGTTCAGAAGTGCCGTTTCTGTAATGCTGTAAACAAGGGCACTGGTACCAGCTCCCCGTACACTTTTGGCAAACAGCCAGTTGCGGCGTCCCACTGCAAAGTTTTTCAATGCACGTTCTGCACTGTTGTTGTCTATACTGAGATGGCCATCTTCCAGATAGCGTTTCAGATATGCTTCCTGATTAAGCGTATACAAAATGGCATCACCAATAAGGGAAGACCTGTCTACAGAATCTTCCATCGTATGCAGCCATTCAAACAGGGCATCCATAACCGGACGGGACTGTTTCTGGCGCTCCTCATATTTTTCTTCCGGTGTTTTATTGTGGATCATTTCCTCGATCTTATAGAGGATCCCGATCCTTGACATCGCCTGATATGCAATGGTCTCTTTCAGCTGTTCTTTTGTAAAGTCTTTTTTTAATGCTGTGAGGGCTGCATCAAAACGTCGTCTTGCATGGGTAAGGCACCCGCTTACTATGATACCTTCTCCTAAACTGTGATAAGCCTGATATCCATCACAGGTCAGATACCCATGAAACCTGTCCCCTAAAAAGTTTACAGGATGATATCCCGCACGGGTCCTTTCATAATCGAAGAGTACCATCTGCGGGGAACCACTGAATTCATCCGTGAGATATACCCACATCCAGTTCTGGGTCGTCCCTTTCTGATCCGGTTCTCCGAGTACCTGGATCCGGCTTTCGTCACAATGGATATATCTGCTTTCCAGAAGTTCCTCTTTCATCAGCTGATACAGCGGTTTCAGGTATCTGTCTGCACAGTTTATGATCCAGTTCGCCATAGTCTTTGTGGAGAGATCGAGATCATATCTGGCAAACTCTCTTTCCTGACGTGCCAGAGGCATCCCGTTTACATATTTAGCGTTCATGATACCTGCTACGAGGGAAGGTGTAGCAATGCTCCCACGGATCAGGGAAGGTTCTTTTTCCGGACGTTTCATGGATCCGCATTCCGGACAGCTGTATACATAAGTGATCTCTTCTTCAACCTCAAACTTTGCAGGTATAAAACGCAGGCGTTTTACGGTCTCCTTTGTTACTACGCTGTATTTTTTTCCGCATTCCGGACAGTAACGGGCTTCCCCTTCCAGTTTATAGGTCCTGGTCTCAACGGTCTCAAAATTGGAAAGATCTTCTTCCTTCTTTCCTTTTCTTTTTTTACGTTTATAAGAGGATGACCGGATCTCTTCAAAAAGTTCCTCTGTTTCCGCATCCGCATTGGCTTCTGCCTCATTGAACAGGTTCATCTGTTCATAGTCTTCGGCATACTTTTCACTGGATGCCCCAAACTGTTTTCTCTGCGCAAGGGTAAGACGGTCAGAGAGCATGGCATTTAAGAATTCGAGTTCTTTCTGTTTATCCTTCAGCAGCTGGATCTCTGTATCCTTCTTCTTTGTCTGTTCCTGTACGATCTTCATCAATGAGATCAGATCTTCACGGCTCATGTTATTCAGCTGTTTATCTGTAAAGATCGGTTCCATGTCCTGTCCTCCCTGCTTTAGCGTTATAAAAAGTATATCATGGTTCCAGCTGTTTTCCTATAAAAAACTGCGTTTCCAGATATAGGAAATACGCTGGGAAATGCCTTGTTTTTCATGATTTTTACGGGATTGACAGCTCCGCTGTCTTATGCTTACAGGATGATCTTTGGATGGTGTTCCTCAAATGCACCCCTGGGATTTAAAGAGAGCCCGTCACACAGCCAGTGGATCTCTTTCAGAGTCACCTGACGGAGTTCATCTGGAGTATCCGGCCAGTGAAAAGCATTACGGTCGAGCCGTTTCATCAGGCTCCAGAATCCGGACCCGTCCCATTGAAGGATCTTTATAGAAGTACGCCGACGGTTGCAGAACGCAACATGCAGCGTGAGTATGGGTCGAGGTGAAATTTTAATTTGATGATGGCGGCCAGACCATTGTAACTTTTTCTCAGATCAGTGACTCCGCAGGAAAGATATACCGTTGTTCCTCCTGCCAGGTCAAGCATGGCGCTGCAGGAATCCCAGTATAGATTCCATCAGTTCCGGTCTGCAGGAATCAGATATTTCAATACGGATACTGTCTGAAATAAAAATACGCACCGATGAAGATTCCTCAGAGAGCAGCTTCCTGTTCAGATGGAAGTCTGACAAAGACCATATCCTGTTCAGATTCGGATGCCGGCTCTTCTTTTGCAAATCTGCGGATCCAATATCCCATCGTAGATAAAGGGATACCGTTTTCTGTACACCATTGTTTACATGTTTGTCCACTGGTCTGGTATTGTTGGATACGGTCAGACCAGAGTTTTGCTTTTTCTTCTTTATTCATAGTGATATAGAATACCTCCTGAGTTTTAAGGAGATTGTAGCAGAATAAAAAATGAAAAAACAGATACGGATGATTACCTACTTACGAGTAGACAGGCTAAAAATGGGTAATCGAGTAGGAGAAAATTCCTCTTGATGAGGAATTTTCGACCTCTCACACCACCGTGCGTACCGTTCGGTACACGGCGGTTCAATCAACTTAACATGTAACACACCTTTCAGTGTAATAATCTAACATTGAGATTAGTCCAAATGAGGCTAATCTCTTGTTTGTTATTGCTATATTTACAGCACCACAGCTACATACATGAGCATAGGCTCTTGAACAATAACCAACTTTGTATGCTGTAATCCTGTCAATTCCAAGCTTCATCAAATTCTTTGCACGATTCTGCGGAGTTTTCCAGTGTTTCCATATGCACATACGAAGTCTATACCGAATATTTGCATCTAATTTCGCACATAAGATTTTCATACTACCTATCTTGAAGTAGTTTATCCAACCTCGGATAAGCTGATTGAGCTTTTCTACCTTATAGCTGTTGCTGACGCCCCAACTACGACAGGTGAGTCCTTTCATTCTTTTCTTAAACTTCGCTACTGATTTTGCATGCGGTTTTGCCTTAAACTGATGTGCTCTTGAATCAAAGTAGAATCCAAACCCAAGGTATTTAAGTCCACTTGGTCTATCTACTTTGCTCTTAGTCATGTTGACTTTGAGCCCTAGTTTCTCTTCGATGAATCGTGAGATATTTCTCATAACTCTGTTTGCAGACATTTCACTTCCAACCATGATAATACAGTCATCCGCATATCGTACAAAATTAAGCCCTCTCTTTTCCATTTCCTTATCCAGTTCGTTCAACATGATGTTTGCCAGTAGCGGCGAAAGGTTTCCTCCTTGCGGTGTTCCCACAATAGAGTCCTCATACTCATCATCTATCATGATTCCGCTAACTAGGTATTTCCTAACAATAGAGATGACATCTCCATCTTTAATCGTTCTACCAATAATAGTCATCAACTTATCATGATTTACTGTGTCAAAGAACTTTTCCAAGTCAATGTCTACAATCCAGTCATTACCATCATTCATCATATCAAGTGCTGTTAGGATTGCTTGCTGTGCACATCTATTCGGTCTGAATCCGTAGCTATGGTCATGGAACTGTTCCTCATAGATTGGTGTTAAGACCTGTGCAATGGCTTGTTGTATCAATCTGTCTGTTACTGTTGGTACTCCCAGGTTTCTGACACCACCGTCTGGCTTTGGTATTTCCACTCTTCGTACTGGTTGAGGTTTATATTTTCTTGTCCTCAACTGTTCCTTGATAATTTCGCCGTCCTTTACAAGATGTTCTTTAAGTTCTGTGTACTTCATTCCGTCCACTCCCTCGGCACCTTTATTTCGTACGACTTGCAGATATGCTCTGTTGAGATTATCGCTGGATAGTATCTGCTTCATTAGACTACTTGTGTCCATGCGTTCTTTCCTTTCCGTCTCGCTTGATTTGACCACCCTTTTCCCGATTGGTTACGGCAGATGTTGTCATTTCTGCAATACGAGACATACTCAAACTTATTGATTGTTCGCCCCTTCGCTCCATCTCCATTACAGAGACTTCTTCGCTGTCGGGTAAGGGACAAACCTTACGGTTATTCCCTCCCCAAAGAACGGAACGTGCGACTTTCACCGCATTCCGCTCACGTATCTATAACGCATAATATCCCATTTGCGCGGCTCGATTGGAATTCATAGCTCTTTTTCGGTTCAGACGGTGCCTTTTTGCTCGGCATTCAAAGTATTCCCTGTCAAGAAATGGATTCTTGTTTAAAGATATTTGCCCTTTTCGCACAATTGGCATATCCATCATCAGAAATAGGATGTTTTTGTCCGACATAAATGTCCACTTTCTGCCTTTATGCTCTTTCCAGTATTTGTTAACTATCCAGTGCTTGTTTTTGTTTGGGTGTCTGCGTTTGGACCATCTCCACAACATTTCCCATATGCGATGATCCAACGTATGAAAGCACTTCTTAGCACATGATGAGTGATGATAATTTGCCCATCCTACTGTCACCTCATTTATTTTCTTTATGAGTATTTCCTGTGTGGCTGTCTGGTTTTCTTTTATTATTTCACTGATTTTTCTCGTAATTTTCTTCATAGATTTATGTGACGGCTTGATAATCAGTTTTCCTTTAAATTTACGAAAGTTCCAACCCAGAAAGTCGAATCCATCATTAATGTGAGTAATGACCGTTTTCTCTTCTGACAGTCTCAGTCCTCTTTCTTCAAGAAATCTTTCTATCATTGGTTTGATTTCTTTCAGTGTTTCTTTGTCAGATGCTGTAACGATAAAATCGTCAGCAAATCTCACCACATGTACTTTATGCGCATTGTACTTCACACTAAATGTCCTTTTAACTTTGCTTCTCCAGTATACATCCAGTATCATGGGTTCTAATCCATCAAGTACCATGTTTGCATAAGTTGGCGAGATAACTCCTCCCTGTGGAGAGCCTTCTATAGTCGGATATAACTTTCCCTTTTCTACATATCCACAACGCATGAACTCTTTCATAATTCTTTTGTTTCCGGGAATGTTATCCATCATCCACCGATGGCTGATTTTATCAAAGCAGCTTTTTATATCCCCTTCCAGAATCCATTGTGGAGAATCCTTTCTGCTAAGTACACTAAACGCATACTCACGTGCATCTTCAGGACTTCTGTATTTCCGAAATCCAAAGGAGATCCTGTCGGCAGTTGTTTCTGCCACTGGTTCCAGCGCAAGAAGTTGTAATGCCTGCATAGCCCGGTCTCTCATAGTAGGTATTCCCAAAGGACGCTTTTCTTTCTTGCCAAACTTTTCGATATATACCCTTTTCAATGGTTTTGCATGATATGTCTGGCAGTCCAGGCTCCTTACTGCGTTTACTTTTTCTTTATCAGATTTCCAAAATTCTCCATCTATACCTGGAGTTTTCTTTCCTCTGTTGCTAACCACTCGTTTAACAGCCAGAGCCTTCGCGTAAAATGAATTAGTTATTAAATACTGTAATCTCTTAACCAATCTCAGCTTTTGTTCTAATGTTGCCTTTACAATTCGAATCTGTAGCCTGTTAACTTGTTCTTCTGCTTTCTTCCAATCTATCTGGTTCCATTGAAGTTTCATGTCTGTATTGTCCTCACAAATGTGCCATTGAACTTGATACATTCACAGTTTCCAGTTTCTTCATGTAATTGATACGCGTTGGAAGTCTGTTTCCTTTCGGACAGGGCAAATCTTGAACCCTTATTTCATGCATTACACATGAACTTTCGCTTTTTCCAACATCCTCTGCCTTCTGTGCATTGTGCTTTTCTTACGATTAGCCTACCTTTTCCCAGGAGCACATAAGGTTTACCTTGTTTCGTCATTTAAATAATCTTGATATGTTTAGGTTCTGCCTATAGACCGGGAGTTCTCTGTCCGTTTGGCATGATACCATAGTAATTATCATGTCCCTGACTCCGTACTATTTTAGTCAAGGTGTATCAACCACTTTCACCTTTTACACGAGTGACGACCCTTACGACAGTTCACATACGTTAACCTTGCATATCTTTTCCTTGCAATAGGACAGATGTGGTTTCTGTCTTTCTCACGTTGTCCCGCTGCTCCGCACCTTTCATTACTTACTGGGCACTATGCGGTAGAAATACTACAAACGGATGTAGTAGTGAATTTATCACAATTTAAATGACGACTTGCAAGTCGCACACTATGGGCTCGGCTGACTTCTCACAGTTCGTTGTTACTAGGCTAATGAAACCTCTGTGAGACCTCCACGCTTAAGGTGCACGCTCTTTCCTCTCATATATCCGCCACATTTACTCGGTTCCTACAAACGGCAACTTTACGGCTTTGTCTTATTTAGCAGACTTACCAAGCGAAACCTAGCCTCATATGTGATTTCTGTCCGTCGGACCAAGAGTTTGCTTACAGCTTCCTTCAGATTCTACCTTACGATAGACACCCTTGCTGTTCAGCTATACACTTCCTTGTCGCCTAGGCGTGTTCGGGACTTTCACCCGTTAGAGCGCGCCCATGGCGCGCAAACTAAAAATACCCTGCCAGCTTTCACCAGCAGGGTTGATTAGAATTTTTACTTGTAAAGGTCTTCCAGCGTTATCAGCCGAACTTCACCTCGCTCTTGTGCCTGAAGAAGTCCATCTGTGAATCCGCCTTTCGAGAAGATATAGTAGTGATAGTTGTTGCCCTTTCCAAAAACTGAGGCATAATCCCGAATCAAATCGAGTTCATCCACACCGATTTTCTCATTCCGGTATTTGCATGAACCGATGATATAGTCTTTGCCCTCAACAGGAGTTCCGACGATATCAATCTGTATCTGCTTTTTCTTCTTCGGGTCTGTCCCCCACCACTGGCCGATTTCACTCAGCTCAATAGGAAGGCTATCCGAATAATAGAGCAGGTAATCCTGACACATCTTCTCATAAATTAGACCCATGTAATCAGGAAGATACTGCTTTACAGCGTGTGGATAGGTCTTTGCAATTCTGCCAGAGTCAATGGCACTCATATTGATTGGCACAAACCGATACCAGAAACGGAAGAAGTTATCAGCCAGCAGATAGATGGTTTTCTTACCCGGTTTTTCTGTAATCGGTGTTTCTTTCTTCGCAATGCCAAGGTCGATCAGCGTTTTCAGGTACTTCGATACGACCGAGTTTTCCTCGCCGACCTTCATCTTGATATCGTTCATTCGGGAAGCACCTTCTGCAATCGCTTTAATGATTGCATTATAAATGGCCGGCTCCCGGAGTTCCTGCTTCAGTAAGTTCCCCGGTTCCTCATACAGATAGCTGGAGCGGTCAAAGAAATTATCCAACAGAGCTTCATCCACACTATCTCGCACATCCAACTTATTGATATAGTGGGGAACTCCTCCCGTGATCCCATAAATCAGGGAATTGTCTTCTGCAGACAGATTTGGGTGGAACACAGCGGTTTCTTTATAGTCTAGCGGCTCAATCTTAAACTGGCCAGTACGTCTGCCATACAACGGACTTTCCTTTCCAAGCACCTGACTCTCCATGAAGCTCATAGAGGAGCCGCAAAGAATCAGGTACATCTTGGACTCTGTCCATTTGTGGTCGATGATGTGCTGCAGCATCGCTGAAATAGCTGGTTTTGCTTTTGCAAGATAAGGATACTCATCAATGACAAAGACAATCCTCTTTTCCTTTGAAAGTGCTGTCAACTCATCCAAAGCTGCATCATAGGACCTGAACTCCGGTGCAGACTCCATATCCGGCCGCTCAAAACTCATAATCGACTTTGAGAGAGCTTCCAGATTTTCCTTTCCTGTCGTGTTCAATGCAGAAAAGAAAATGGTAGGCTTATCTTTGCAGAACTCGTTGATCAGTGCCGTTTTACCAACACGCCGTCTGCCGTAGATGACAATGCACTCAAACTTATCACCTGCATACCGTTTATTCAGTTTCCGCAGCTCATCCTCACGGCAATAGAATTGACTCATCTGCTCACCTCCAATAATTATACTCGTGAGTTAGTAACTCGTAAGTTACTTCTTTACGAGTATAATAAATCAGATAGTCTGCAAAGTCAAGTAAAATAACGATAAGTACATATGTTGCCTTCCATCCTGACCACGATGTCGGCCCTCTGGTTCTTTTGGGATTTCGGCGCTCACTAGCTATCCCTGTTACCTTGCTGTCTACGCTTAGCCTGCAGCGTTGCCGCGGCAGACTCAACACTCGCTTCAAATGCTGTGGTTAGCAGCTTATTTGATGGGGCTTCCACCCACCGGACTATATACCCTTTGCTGGACGCACGGGCAGACCCCAATGTGGCAAACGTACTGCTCCACTGCTTTCAAATACGCCCGCTTCATTCATAGTGATGATACACATCATCATCTGTCGTATAGAAATCACGACCGTCTGTAGTATAGACAACATCACCGTTTTCCAGATAAAAAACATCAGAACCGCGGCCGGTGATACGAACGCTTTTGCCATCACTGTCACTCAGATATTCCGGCTCCGAGGAAGATGTACTGGAAAGTTCATCGAAGAGTGCACCAAAGCTAAGTGGATCTGTTTCTTTCTCCTCTTCATACGAGGGAATGGGTGTGAGCAAAGCGTCAAAAATCTCCACAATATCTTCGCGCAAAGAACCAGAGTCTTGAGGTTCTTCGAATTTATCAATCCCAAGCCAAAGACGAACTACAATCCAGATCAGGCAAAAAACACCGACACCGATGATAAAAATTCCACCGCGTGTGCTGAGCATAAAAGCATTGGCTGCGCTGTCGCCGGCGGAACTCGTATTCAGAATCGTAGCAAGCCATTCTGGCTGAAATCCGAAATGAAAATAAGCCACCGTCAGACCGCCCCAGATGAAAAAGAAAAATGGTATGAATATGTACATTATAATCGCCTCCTGTCTCATATTTTTTTCATATTTTTAATGAAGCGCAAAACGATCAAACTTTCCATCTGACACTGCTAAATCAATGTCACTCGTACGCTTAAAATCACCTCTTGCCTTGATCCGAAGAGAAGAATTTTTTTACATCATATTTTTTTGCAAAATCAGTAATTTCCTTTATCACCTGTCGGCGTATCCCTGTATTTTCTATTCCACCGGATTCATCGTACAATGCCAACTCATTTCCTGTTTTAATCCCATTATAGCATCATAGTATATAGTTGTCATGTAGTTAAAAACTACATCCTTTCTTCCCCTTTTTTAGTAATCTTTAATGGGGTCTGACCCCAATGTGTATTCCTCCGCCGCTTTCAACTGATTTCGCCGCTCTGACATACCTGAAAATTAAAGCAAAATTGTTACTGTTCCTTTATATGAACTCCGCACTAATTTTTGTACTTCGTTTAATTGCATTACTTTCATCCGCTCTAATTCGCATTCGTCAATAGTATCAGGGGTAAAAATCCTGATTTTTACATTTCCAGTGTCCGTATTGTTCTTAATTGTGATATCATATAATTTTATTTTTTTACAAACGATTTTTCTTTCATAATTTCTCCGAAAATAATTTTATACAAGGATGATTTATTTGCTGACTTGTGATATACTTAAAGTAATGTGTGGACTGGGGAATTTAGTATAATGTACGTTTGTATTCTAATAAAGTATGATTAGCGCCTATTAGGAAAACACACTGTCAAAGGGGTTTGTAGCGGGGGTTAGCCCGCTACTGCGGTATCTTCCGTAGTGTTAATTTCAATGTACTCTGCAATCTTGCGGAGCTCGTCAGCAAATTTGAATTTCACGCTGATATTGCCGTTTTCATAGACCTTGATATAGTCCACAAGCTCAACCAAGATTTCACGGTTGAGGGCTTCAATGTTCTGATACTTCATAAAGGCTACCAGTGCAGGATGCTCGTTGTCCACACCGTTTGCCAGTTCTGCGCGTTCAGCGTTCAGCCGGGTAAGCACCGCGGAAATATCAGAAGTCTGCCGTTCATAGTCAGCCTTCATATCCCGGTATTCCTGCTGGGTGATTTCACCGTCTTTCCAGTCCTGATAAAGAGATTGCTTGTAGCGTGTTATCTTTGTCAGTTCCCGCTCTTTTGCAGCTATCAGATCGTCCAGTCGGTAAGACTGGCTTTTTTTGATTGGAGCGGAATTGATCTGCGTGACGATTTCCGAGTAGGAAACAGCCAAATGTACCTGATGCTGTACAGCGAACAAAACAGCAGCCTCCAGCCGTTCATGCTTGATTGAGTGCATGGTGCAGGCTGTCCGGGAACGGTTCTTGTAGGTTGAGCAAGAATAATATACATTGTTGTTCTTGCCAACGCATCGGGTAATGGCCCGCCCGCAATCGGCACATTTCAGAAAGCCGCTGAATAAATGTACCTCACGGCCTTTCGGGGAAGTACGGGTATCACGCTGTAAGAGAGCCTGTACCTTGTCGAAAGTTTCATAGTCGATAATGGCCTCATGCGTTCCAGCCACTTCCACCCATTCCTCGCGTGGAACAGCTTCAATCTGGTGTACCTTGTAGCTTTTCACCCGGCTCCGGCCTTGGGCTAAATCCCCGGTGTAGGTCGGATTGGTAAGAATGGAGTGGATCATGCGGGCTCCCCACATAGGATCGTCATACCCTCTTGTCGAAACAGGCAAGCCCTTTTGTACCTTGTAAGCCGAGGGGCTCGGTACGCCGTGTTCGTTCAGGTACAACGCGATAGCACGTTTTGATGACCCTTGAATAAGCATTGTGAAAATGAGTTTGACATTTTCAGCAGCATCGGGATCAACAATCAGCCTGTGCTTGTCCTTTGGGTGCTTTACATAGCCGTAAGGAGCAAATGCTCCGATATACTGGCCGTTGCGCCGTTTGTAATCAAATACCTGCCGGATCTTTTTGGAAGTTTGATAGCAGTAATTATCGTTCATCACGTTTGTAATGGGAACGATGATATTTGAAACGCTGTCGGGGTTCTTGTAGCTGTCCACATTCTCAGCAAGGCTGATAAAGCGAACACCCATTTGAACAAACAGGTTATCGATCAAACTTCCGGCATCGCTATAATTTCGTGCGAAGCGGGACAGGTCTTTTACTATAACGCAGTTGATTTTACCACTCATGACATCCGCCAAGAGCCGTTGAAAATCTTCACGGTTGGCATCCGTTCCAGTATGACCATCATCCACATATTCTGTGATGCTTTCAAACTCGTCAATGTTGCGTCGGTAAAAATCGTTCAGTAGGTCACGCTGGTTCTTTACGCTGTTGCTATCGTCTTTTCCTTTTTTCAAATCTTCCTTTGAAAGCCGGATATAGATGCCCAGCCGCCAGCGGCGGATTGTGTAAGAGGGAGAGAAACTCTGCTGATACCCTCTGTTTTTTGCTCGTGCCATTGTTCCTCCTTCCCTATCACATTACACTTATATTATAACTCTGTCCGGGGAGGACAACAAGGATGCCTCCGCTTCGGGACACTTTGTCTCGAAGAAGCAAAACGAGCTGTAACCGAAGTTACAGCCCGCTTCTTTGCCGCAGCAGGAAATCCGTCAGCTTATCTTGGAGAGATGGCCCGCTTTCAGCAAATTCAATTTTCACGCCAACACCACCGATGCAAAAGCAGTATGGATTTTTGACAGTCTGCAAAAATCGAGAGATGCGCTCCTTTCGGGAAAGCGCATTGTCAAAGGTCATACCGCTCACATCAGGCAGGGACTCGGCAGCCACCGCGCCAATGTCAACGCTTCTCATTTGTTCAAGTTCCTGTGTAGTTAATTTCACGGTAAACCTCCTTCGCAGATTGATAGAACGCCTCCCGCTGTTTGGTGGGGAAACGCAACAGGCCAGCACCACCGGGATGCTGGCCTGTTGCCTTACTCCACCTTGGGACACTTTGTCTCGAGGTTTATTATAGTTTTTGAATATTAG
This sequence comes from Blautia sp. AF32-4BH, assembly GCF_003460565.1. Taxonomy (NCBI): domain Bacteria; kingdom Bacillati; phylum Bacillota; class Clostridia; order Lachnospirales; family Lachnospiraceae; genus Blautia; species Blautia sp. AF32-4BH. The sequence goes on from NZ_QTVL01000007.1 coordinate 42,176, forward strand.
AGAGCGCCGCACATATTTACTTGGCCTGTCCAAAAACAATCGTTATTTTCTGTGCGGCGCTCTCAACGCAAGTAAAGCGACAAGCCCGGAGGAACAGGCAGCCAACCTGTTCAGCGCCGGATCATGGCCTTGGGATGGCCGGGCCCATTTACAGTGTTGGTGTTGTTCGCTCAATCTCTTTTGGGAAATGTCACCGCGCACCCACCGTCTGGCTCCACGTACTTACTCAGGGTTGCCGTTATTCCCTTGCGTTAGGAAGAAAACCTCCTCTCATAAACCGAGACATTTTTTCATCAATTCCAAGTGGGTTAAGATGAAAAAATCAAAAAGTTTTTTTCATGCGTTCAAGGCCACGCTTGATCGACTGGCGAATAGACTCCTCATGTACGCCCTCGGCCTTGGCAATTTCTTTAATCGACTTGCCAAGAATGATATGTGCGTCAATTCTGCGGCCCTGGATCTCCGGCAGAGAATTGAGAGCGTTCCACAGACGAAGAAAGGTTTCCATCCGTTCAAGGAGCTCCTGCGGGGTCGGCTCATGCAGGCAAGCGGAATACTCAATCCCGTCATCGCAGTCCAGAGAATACTGCGCCTTGTGCCGGGAGAGCCGCCGCTGATAGGCCATCTCATAGCGGGCATCGGCCTTGAATACCTCGGCCACCTCGTCAGAAACTTCGATAAGCTGATCCTGCGTGTACCAATAATAAAAATCTTTCAGATTGATAGTAGTCATCGTAAAATCCTCCATTTCAGTTTGTTCGGGGTTGGTCGGAAACGAAATGGAGTAACGGCGGAGAACGGCACCGCACCTCGGGACACTTTGCCTCGAAGTCTGGAAAGCAAAATGCGCCTGCGCGACACAAGGCCGCACAAGCGCACGAAAAAGTATTATCGGTTATGTACTGTTTAATTTCATATTCAAAGCCGGACTGCTCCGATGGAGGGGCTACGCTTTTTTTAGCTGGTGCAGATCATGGATACTGCGAAAAAGAGAAAAGGACACGGCAAAATAACCTCCAATCGGCTACCGTGTCCCTGCAAGTCGTCATTGGTTTGTGTAGACGCAAAGAAACGGCGGCTCTGAAAATCAAAGCCGCCGTTTCAAATGGGCGTGTCAAATTGTCTGCTCTACGACGGCTTTTTTTCTTTTGCCGTCGTGCGGCAGATCATTTCAATATTCGGTTGAAGTATCGTTATTCGGTGTTAAGTTCTACTAATACAACCTCTGGACGATTATTAAATCGGAATGGAATAATACTATTTCCAAGGCCGCGGCTAACAACCATATTTGTCTTTCCGTCTGTATAAAGGCCGGAATCATATTTAGGAAACAGCCCTTGATTGGGGGCAACGAGCCCCCCAATAAAAGGTAATCGAAACTGCCCTCCGTGTGCATGACCACATAAAACCAAATCAACACCACAGCATACATAGGTTTCAAATAACTCTGGCCGATGTGATAGCAGTATAGTGTAACTGTTTTCGTCATCAATAAGGCTATTCAATTTTGTGTTGACCATGGCTGGCGCTTCATTAAACATATCGCCCTTAATCGTAAAGTCAGAATCAGAAAGCCCGATAAGGGTAATCATTTCGTTGTTATGCACTAACTGTATTGCTTCATCTTCAAGGACAGTTACGCCAGACGCTTCAAGCCCTGTTTTGAATTGATCATAATGTGAGAAGTTAGCTTCGTGGTTTCCGGTTACAAAGTAGACAGGGGCTATTTGAACAGCTTGTTTTATAAAATCAAACGCAATCTCAATGTCTGTATGTCCAGCATCGATTAAATCTCCAGTTATCACAATAATATCCGGTTCGTGTTCAGACAGCAATTCTATCAATTCTGTATTGCTTTCTCCAAATTCAGCATTATGCAAGTCGGACACTTGTGCAATCCGAAAATTAGAAAAGGCAGATGCTATGCGATCGCTGGAGATATTAACCATACTTACCATCAATGCTGAATTGCCCCATATAGTATAGATTATCAAAACCAGCAGTATAGTTGTTAATACACAAATCTTCACCAATACTCTGGTGGAAAGGATTTTTTTCATTTTTTCCTCTCTTTCATCAACTTAATTATAAAAAAATCAGCTTACAAACAGGTGAATTTCAACTTACGAATTTGTAAGACAAAAGTGGGCGGCTTCTAAAGCCACCCGCTTCAAAAGTAGAATTACTGTGCGCTGATTGTATCAACAATGGACATATTGCGTATTCTCTTGATTGGCCCATGCACAGCCAGAATTACAGAGCTTACGACAATTAACAGAATAACAGCTACCTCTGGTAATGGAGGAGTCCAAGCATCCCCCCATCTATAACTTATCAACATTCCAAACAATAGCTTGTTACAAAACAGTCCCAACACCGTACCAACTACACCGCCGATTATGGTATAGGTGAAGGCTTCTGCAACAATCATTTTACTTAGCTGTCCCATGCTAACGCCGATGGCACGGAAAGCGCCATACTGTTTCAACCGTGCAGACACACTCATGGAAATACTATTGATTATGTTAAAAATTGTAATCATTGCAATTAGGACGAGGAATCCATAGATGAACAGCCAAAAACAATAGTAAGTTCCCATGGTACTGCTGTTACCCATGCGTTCATCAGCGAAAGTAAATGAGGAATCTACCATTTGGCGGATCACATAAACATCTTCGTCTGTTGTGCCTTTCACTAACTGCACATCAATAACCGTATATTTCGACTCGCCAGTAATTTGTTCAAATGTATCCTCTGAACAAATAATTGTTCCAACACCGGCGGCACTGTAAAACGGACAGTCGGACAACATTCCCACGATTTGGATTTCTTTACTTTGTCCGTTTGTATTCAACGATACAGTATCGCCTATTTGTATTGTGTTCTGCGAATTATAAACAATTAAGCCCGTCCCTAAATCAGTTTGCACAGATTCCAGAGAACCCTCTAATAAATAGTCCTTTGCCCAATCAAATTGATACTGCTCATAAGAGATTAAATCCATCTTTTTTTCAATACCGTTTGTGACAGACGGAACCTCGTATGCAAATTTTCTTCCATACGCTAAATCCACAACAGGATTTTCCTTTAGATCATCAAGTAATGCTTTGTCAATAGCACAGGCGTTATCAGGGCTTATGATAGATAAATCTGCTGTCCAAGGTTGGAGCGGTGTTAAGGTATGCTGCATGAACTCAACTGTTACAGAGAATGAAAGGAAAAGGATAATACTGAGAGCAAATGAGCTTGTCATCAAAAACAGATTTTTCCGATTTGCTTTTGCATGATAAATTCCAAGTGCTGTATCAATCTTAAGCAGTTGTGTATTAGCAGCATTTCTTGCAGGCTCCAAGTCGTTTGCATTACCGGAAACCGCTGCCAACGGAGATACTTTTGCTGCTTTCTTTGCCGGAGAATAGGCAGCGAACAAAACCGTTACCAAGCCCACAACGATTCCTGCAAGAATACTTGGTACGCTAAATCCGAATGTAGGCATCGCTTTGAAAAATTCCGGACTTAGGAAACGCAAAATCGCACATAAGACCCAAATGACAACTATACCGATGGAAATACCCACAGGGATTGCCAAACGGCACCAACTAAGCGCCTCTTTCCGTACTAAGCGCATAACCTGTTTTGGTGTTGCACCGATACAGCGCATAAGGCCGAAAAATTCGGTACGCTGGGCTACATTGCTGTTCAGGCTGCTTGCAATCATCATAATACCAGCTAACATTACCAGTACAAACAATACAGCCGCAGCCAAGTAAACCTGTAACAAAAAGGGAACGCGGCTTTGTCCAAGCAATCCAAGCAGATTGTTGTTGGAAGATATTTGTTCATTCGATAAATTGCATTGTTCTTTCAAATCTGCAATTTTCCCTTGTATATTTCTTGTGTTTGCAAATTGAGTAAAAAACATAATGCTGTAATCATTCGGCTCCCCGTCTGATACATTCGGATAAATCGCGCAGTAATCCTCTGTGTTCAAAATGATGCCGTAGGAGTCGCCACTCATGATCGAGGCGGTATTATTCATAAATCCTGATATGGTAAAATTCAGTTTATCGCCATCAGGAGTTTCTACGGCAATGGGATCACCAATCGCAACACCCATTATCTGCTTTGCATTTTCAGTCACCAACGCTTCATTACTTGTCTGTGGAAAAACACCTTCTTCAAGTTGGTCAGTCCAGATTTCAGTTATATAGCTTTCATCACAACCGCATATCGCTACATCTTTTCCACCCAAAGTGTAGCCTAAATCTCCACGATAATTGAGTACGCCATACGGTGAAAATACTTCAATATCAGGGCGTGAAGCAATAATTGCTGCTTCTTCATTGCTGATATTCTTAATGGCAATATGCCAATTCCCAGACTCCTGCTGTGCCTGCAAAATCTGGCTGCGGATGAACATATCTGCCATTCCAAAAATAGTTGTAACCAGAAATACCGCCAGCACAATGCAGAAAATAGACATTCTGCTTTGCTTCTTATGGATTTTTGCGGATATGGGAACAAGGTCAAGATAATGCTTCATTTGTTTTTCCTCCCAAATCCGTCAAAACGCCATCTGATACCCGGAACACCCGATCAACGGATGCAGTCAAATCCTTATTGTGGGTAATCATCAGGATTGTTTGCTGATAGCGACGGGACGCCTGCGTAAGCAGGGCGATAACATCCTGACTATTCTTGCTGTCCAGATTGCCAGTAGGTTCATCTGCCAGAATCAGTTTGGGCTTTGTGATTAACGCCCGGCCAATGGCAACACGCTGCTGCTGTCCGCCGGATAGTTGGCTCGGCAGGTGATGTCGACGCTCGGTAAGTCCCAAGAGTTCCAAAATTTCTTCTACTGCTGCCGGGTCTGGTTTGCGATAGTCCAAAAGAAGCGGAAACATGATATTCTGCTCCACATTCAGCTCGGAAACCAACTGAAAGGATTGGAAGATAAAGCCGATATTACGACGGCGGAAAATCGTGCGCTGTTCCTCTTTCATGGAAAACAGGTCTTGTTCATCAATCCAAATGTGGCCGGAAGTAGGGGTATCCAAAGCTCCAATACAGTTCAGTAATGTGCTTTTGCCAGAACCGGATTCACCCACAACGGCAGCAAATTCGCCTTTATCCAGGGAGAAGGAAACCTTCTTCAACGCTTCGACTTTCGCCTCACCCTTGCCATAAGTTTTACATAAATCTTGTACTTTCAATATTTCCATAGTCATCAGTACCTCCTTTCTCAAAAGGATAGCAAAAACAGCTTACAAGCAGGTGAATTTGACCTTACAGATCCGTAAGGAAAGATAGTGTAAACAGCGTACCTTTTCCGACTTCACTTTGTACGGAGATAACACCGTTTTGACCCTCAATAATGGACTTGGCAAGGGGAAGCCCCAGCCCGATTCCTTGTGTATCAAGAGAATGTTTGCTGCGATAAAAGCGTTTAAAGATATGGTAAATATCTTCCGGGACTATGCCGTTACCATTATCAGAAATAAAAATCCGAAACATAGCAGGAGTGCGCTCCCATGTAATACGGACAATACCGCCAGCTTGCGTGTGATCCAGTGCATTTTTTACAATGTTTCCAATCGCTTCACCTGTCCATTCCATGTCACAAATAAGCTGCTGTTCACCATCGCCATCTATCTGAATCTGCTTGCTTTCGCTTTTAGCCCTTGTGGTTAGGTCATTGACTGAATGAGCTATCAGCTCGGACACACGGCAACTTTTTTTCTCAAAAATGATGTTTCCCGTATCCAGTCGGGTTATCTTCAACATGGATAAGATTAACTGCTCCATACGCTTTAGAGAAATACCCATCTTCGCCGCAAACTGTTTGACCGTTTCTGCATTTTCTGGCTCATTTTCAATGATCTCCTGATACATAGTGAGGGCTGCCAGAGGCGTTTTGAGCTGGTGAGATATATCGGATATGGTGTCTTTCAAAAACTCTTTTGCTTTACGTTCTGTTTCATTTTTGGATTGGAGCATAGTTGCAAGCTGTTCTATCGAAGAAAACACTTGGTAGATAGCCCCCTCATAATTCTGCGGTAAATGACAAGAGTAATCCCCGTTGATGTAATTTAGCAATATTTTGTCGGCCTGTTGATACAATCGCTTCCTTTTCCAGAAAAAAATAAATATTCCTATGGCAAGCACAAAGAGAAAAAATAGCACAGTGCATAGCATGGTGCAGAAAGCGGAACGCTGAAATTGATTGAAATAAGGCCGCATACTGCTTTCTGACTGTTTTCCCAAACCCGCAGTCGCTAATAATGACCTACCATCGTCACTGATGTCTGTGTTCGTAAAGGCAACTGCAACCACTTCTTTCGGAACACCCTGTTCCAAAAGTGAGGATGAAACCGCTTCATCATGTTTGAGCCATAGGACTTCCGCATCGTTCACCTGATAAATAGTCAAAACGGTTGCTGTACCTACAAACAGCAGAGCAAACAAAGTCAAAAATAGCAGGAACCCTTTAATCTGTCTATCTTGGTACAAACTCATATAGACACCTCTTTCCATTGGTAGCCGAACCCACGAATGGTTATAAGGTGTTCTGGATGGGACGGATTGGTTTCCACTTTTTCACGAAGCCGCCGTACATAGACGGACAGGGTATTATCATCAACAAAATTTCCTGTATCATCCCACAGCTCATTTAGAATGATGTCCCTTGTCACAACGCGATTTGCGTTTCTTACCAGCAGACAAAGCAAACGATATTCGGCGCTTGTCAAATCCAATGCCTTTCCCTTTAAGGTTGCACGGCTACCCAACAGATCAATGGTAATGTCGCCACATTCCATAGAAGTGTTTTTTTCGCTTTTGGAAACTCCGGCCCGACGCAACAGCGCCCGGATGCGGGAACACAATTCCCCCAGTTTGAAAGGCTTGGTGATATAATCGTCCCCACCGCTATCTAATCCACGAATTATGCTGACTTCTTCATCCGATGCAGTCAGGAATATAATCGGTATCTGCTGATTTTCTTTTCTTACTCTTTCGCATACGTCAAATCCTGTTCCATCTGGCAGAGTAACATCCAAAATCAATAAATCGTATCGGTCGAGTTCGGATAAGTATTGTTTTGCTTCACATACTGTACGGGCAACTTCAACATCAAATTCATTCTTTTTCAAAGAGTAGACCAAGCCATCTATTAGACTGACATCATCCTCCAATAGCAATATTCTATTCATGTTTTAATTCCTTTCCTTGTTTTGTCCTTCCGTCAATCGGCTTTTCTGCGTTCTTTGGGATCAGCCAAACACCAGCCATCTTCACAGCGCCGGGAATACGCCCGGCAGCACAATAGTAATTTACTCTACGAGGTGTCACGCCCCATTTTTCGGCGGCCTCTTTTAGTGTCATATAATCCATTCTGCACCTCCATAGAGTATATTATAGTTCTTCGACTCGAACAATACAAGTTTTGGAAGAAAAGAATGTGAAATTAAATAGTCAGTAGTATGAAATACACAGTCGTTCAAATAATATCACATGAAATGTAAAATCATATCAGGTGATGTTATGAAGATAGAACGAGATGAAAGACGCTTTGATTTTCACGATATAGGGCTCGCCATCAAGCGGGCAAGAGAAGCCAGCGGCATGACACAGGAGCAACTGGCCTATATTGTTGACCGCGCTCCGCGTACCATTATGTATAATGAAAATGATGGTCAGCATCCAAGCTTCAACACCTTTTATCAGATGGTCACAATGTTTGATATATCGGTGGATCAATACTTTTACCCGTCCCAGAATAGCGGGAGCGAGTGCAGAAAGCGGATTGATGCCATGTTGAACGCCTTGGACGAAAGAGAATTGAAAATCGTTGAAGCTACAATCCAAGCGATGAAAGCATCGAAAGAAACGGAGGATGCGTAAAAAAACGTGACCTCCGTTTTTTGCGCCATGTAGCGGGAGCGCACGAAATGGCAAGCAATTCGGGTGTGGCCACACTCCGAAATTTTTGCTGGCCGCAGGCCCGCAAAAATGCTTGTTGGGGAGCTCCCCAAACCCGCTGAACTTCGGGACAAATTGTCCCAAAGTCCCGGCGCTATGCGCCTGTTGTCTGCGGCCTGTCGCTATCGCTCCTGGGCCTTATTTTCCCGCCCGTCCGTCACGCCGAGCAGATGATCAATGTTCGCCTTGATTGCCACAGCCTGCCGCATATCCGCCTGGGCCTTGCGATATTCCGCATAAAGCTCTTTCTTTTGTCCCGCCAGCTCACGGCGGGATTTTTTTAGTGCTTCTATTTTAGGGAGCTTTGCGCCGTTCAGTCTGGTGTTCATGGTATCCTTTGCCGCCCGGTAAGTGGCAAGCTCCGCTTCATGCTGGGCCAGATACTTTTTGCTGTACCGTGCAGCCTTGTACCCGTCGAACACCGGGCGGGTCTTGGCATAGTCCACCGTGGCAGCCATCAGCTCCGAGGTTTTGGAAAGAGCCTCCTCCGTTGTGCGGAGCTCGTCAGACAGCTTGTGAAAGTGATCCACAGCAGCCTCGGTGCTGACCGTCAGCGCCGCATAGTCTGTCAGATGATGCTCCTGCAAATACTGGAGCGCGGCAGCCATCTGTTTTAGGTTGTAGACCTTGGCCCATCGTTCATAGGCCGGGCCTTTGCCCTTGGCCATACGCTCTTGAATGTCGATGATAAGATTAACTCGCCGTGGCGGAACCGTGGGCTCCTCTGGTAGTTCAGGGAGCGGACGTTCCCCAGCAATTACCGCCTTGATGTCCTCCGGGTCAAATCCGGCTCCAAGTGTAGAAGCCCGGAGCCGGGTCGGTTTTTCCTGCCCGGGCGCAAGGAATGAGATGACACCGCCTCGTCCCTGTTTTACCGCAAAGCCGGACTCCTCCATGAAACGAAGAAAGTCGGCAAAGTCCGTGGGCTTTTTCTCCAAAGCGGCGAGAATAGCCAGCCGTACCCGCTGCTTGGCAGAGGGCGGCTTTTCACCGATCCACTGGCCGTAGTGGAGAAAACGGCCCTTGCTGTGCTGGCGCGGATTTTGGATAACCGACAGTTCATGTTCGATGCACACGCGGTCAGAGAGCCGCCGCAGGGCAAAAGATGAACCGATGAAATTATGAAATTTCCGGGAGCGATCAAAGGCCGTCGCATTGAAATAAATGTGATTGTGGATATGGGCCTTGTCGGTATGCGTACAGACGAAGAACTGATACTTTCCCTTTGTCCAGCGCATCGCCGTTTCATAACCAATACGGTTTGCTTCTTCCGCTGTAACCTCCCCGGGCAGAAACGCCTGCCGGATCTGAAAGAACAGGGCCCCGCGAGATACGGCCCGCCCTGTCTCTGCAAGGTATTGACTTTTTACCAGAAGAAACTCGGCGGGAGCCGTGTTCGGATCGCAGAGATAGGAAGATACGGCTCCCAGCTTTTCCGGGTTCAGGCCATAGGTGAAACGATCCTCCATCGTTTGAATTGCACTTTTTCCCGCCGCTGTTTTATAAGGGCGGATGTAGGTGGTCGCCGTAGAAATCCCTCCTTCCGGCAAATGGTATTTTTACTTTGGGACACTTTGTCCCGAAGTAGAAAAAACCGGGGAGCGGTATCAACCACTCCCCGGATTGGTCAGAGCTCTACCAGCGCGGAGAGCTGTTTCAAAAGATCAGATAGCGGCCCCCACAACGCGGCATAGTCCCGCTGTAAGGCTGCGAGTTCTTCGGGATAAATTGCGCCGTAGGTGTTGGCCTGAATTGCCACTTGGTTCAGATTGTTGGAGCAGCGCCGCTGGAGCGAAACCAGCTCACGAACCGGCGAAAGGTCAACATGAAGCACATACCCACTCAGGGCCATTTTCCGCATATAGGCTCCCATGTTACGGATGCCAGCCTCCGCCATACGTTCTTGAATTAGGGCCTGCTCCTCCTCCGACACCATCACATGAAGATGGATCGGACGGCGGCGTTTCTTTGTCATCGCTCCTCACGCTCCCGGCTGCGGCAGGCGCGGGGCGGCTCCTTTACCTTATCCAGCGGCTTTTCCTGTCCGTCTGCCGGAACGGGGCGTGGCAAATGAAATTCACGGTGCAGGCGCAGCGCCTCCAGTACAGACAATTCCTGTTCATGTTTCTTTTCCATATACGCTCCTCCTTATCTATCGCCACGGTCAGGCTGCCTGCGCTGGGGAGCCGGAGCCTCCGAGCCGCGATCTGCCTCCGCCAACTTTGCCGCGTTTTTCATCTGCTCGGCAATCGGACGGGGCCTGTCGGGATTATCAGGCGCAGGACGCAGCTCATAGTCGGATGCCTGCTTTTCTGTCAGGGGGCGGGTATAGGTAAGATAACCCCAAGCCAAGAACGAGCCATTTTCCACCGGGACGCGCTGATCGTAATTGAAAATTTCATCCGGCTTGTTATAGGGCGGCTTCGGGAATGTCCCGATGTCCACAGGCCGCTGGGTCGAATAATACTTGTAAAGACCGGGAGCCTCGGTCTGCCTGATCCCCACGTTATAAATACGCTGATAGTCCTGCACCCGGTCTGCAAAATCCTGCTCCATCGCGGCACGGTCATTTCCATAGTGACCCCATTCGTACTGCCGCTGGCCGTCCTTGTCATCATAGCAGGCCCATGTGACATAGCGGGATGGCGCGGTGGGATGTTCGCCCAATGCAAATCCACGTCCATTTTCCAGCATGACCGCCTTCAAAATAGCATAACCTTGATTTTTGTCCATAGTACACCTCCCATCATCGAGACATTTCTTTGTTTTCTCTTTTCACAAATGGCTGGAGCTGATAGGGGCTTGTACCGTCCTCGGGCCGCAAAAAGTCTATCCGGGCCGCAGCACGGATGGCGTTCTGGTTAAGCTGCCGCTGCCATGCCCCTTGGCTGGGAGCCCACTTAAAGCCGTTGCTTTTCAGTTCCTGCCGCTGATCGGCATCGGGCTTTTCCTCAAAAATAAGCTGCAAACGGTTTTCAGCCTCGTTGATTTTGGCCTCGCCTCCGGGGAATGTCCAGCCAGCAAACTCGGAGCGGCTGCTCAGTTCCTCAATGCGTTGGCGCACACGGCGGATGTTGGCGTTGTTGTTGGAAAGCAGATAGGCGGGGTATGGCTTGCTTTTGTCCAAGTGCCATGACTGCGCCATATCTGCTTTGAGCTTTTCGGCCTGCTCCGGCGTAAGCTCCGGGCAGCTGTCCAGCGTTTTGTGTTTCCGAAAATACGCATTGACCGCCTTCATGGTGGCCTGCAGGGACTCCAGCCCCTCCAGCTTTTTTGTCAGCTTTTCCACGGCCAGATCGTCATCCGCGCTGATCCCACCCATTCCAACAGAGCGGATTTTATCAAGCAGCTTTGAAATCTCCGCATACTCTCCATAGTTGCGATCCCGGGCGGCGTTCTGCTTGTGCTTTTTTATCACAGGGAAATTGCCGCCCCCGGAGATCAGAATAGAGGGCACCCGGGCATCAATCACATTGCGTTCATTCAGATTTTCAGCAAGTTTCCGGGCATAGCGATCCACCAGTGTGTCAATCTTATCATGGTACATGGGATCGACACGCGCTTTCTGGCGTTCCGCCGCTGCATACGCTTCATCGACCATTGCCCGGTAGCCCGCCGTAGCGGAGCCCGGCTGATAGTCGGAAAAGCTGTTCATATCTTTTGCCCGCTTTGCGGCTTCTTCGTTGATCGGATAATATTTCGGCATAGTACCTCCTTCCACAAAAGCCGGAACTTTGGGACAAATTGTCCCAAAGCCCCGGCAGCTAAAATGTTGACAGCATCTCACGGAAACAGGGCCGGACATAGAAATATACGCCTCCCACAGAAAAGAGCCTTAAAAAGCCTTGTCACAGGCGGGTTTTGGATGTCCTAATTGTCAACACATCAGCCCCGTTTTTTCCGCATATATTCCCGCTGCTGTCTGCGGTGTGCCGCCTTTGCACAGGCCGCCGAACAATAGGTTTGCCGTCCATCAGGAGCCACGGCTCTGCCACATACCGGGCAAGCCTTGAAATCCGGCCTTGGCCCCTCTGTCAGCAACGCAGCCTCCAGCGCCGGATCAAGGGGCAGAACTGCCTCGCGGAAGTAGCGGCAATAAGCCCCCGTCCAGCATTTCCCAAACATATAGCACTCGCAATCCAGCGGCAGGCAGCCGCAGTCCCGGTCATAGTTGGCACACCATTTTGACACCAGCCTGCGGATTGCCGCTTTTTCTGTCCGGGTCAGTTCTCGGCCCACAGCATCACCTCCCGTTGCTCGGTGGTTTGAGCTGCTCCCGGTAGCAGAACACGCAGCCAATCCCGCGCCAGTAAGGGCAGCCGTCACAACGGGAGCCCTTCGGCGGCAGGCTGAGCGGCACACCCTTAAAGTAGCTTTTTTCTTTCATAAATCCCTCATAGGGGTTATTTGTAAATCTCATTCATTATCCTCGCTTTCGGTATCGTCCTCGTCCCAAGGCGGCCCATCGTCCTCGGGATCGTCATAATCAGCCAGTTCCTCACTGTAATCCTCTTCGGGTACAGCAGCTTTTTCATGCTTCGGGCGGTAGATTTTGAAGTACCAGCCTGCACCGCCGCCCAGAACAGCCACTGCCAAAATCAGCAGAAGCGTCCCGGTATTACTTTTCTGCTGGGGCTCGGGTTCCGGCTTCTCCGCAGGTTCCGTCACCGGGGCGGGTTCGGGAGCTGTGCCAGCACACTCGGTCATATTGGTCGCGCAGACTTCGCAATCCGTATGGATGGCTCCGGGCACACATTTTTCTGTGCAGGAGCAGGCCGGAAGTTCTCCGCCAGCGGCCTCCAGTGCCGCCAGCAGATCGGCTTCATCCACCATGTTCAAAAAGTAGGTGTGATACTGTTCGCCGTCCTCGTCCACAGGCTTGTCATAGTCAATGACAATGTAAAAGGTGTTGCCGCCGCTGGTTTCCACCGTGATGAACTGTTTGTTGGTTGCAGCATCGTAGAGCAGATCGCGGGTCACAAGGTTTCCATCCTCCGAAAAGCCCTCGCCCGGGGTAATGGTAGGTGCAGGCTCCGGGATCGGAGTTTCTTCCACAACAGGCGGTTCCTCATTCCCACTGCCCGAATAGGCGTAGGCTGGGATCGCAAAGCCGCATAAAAGAACGGCGGAGCAAAGCCCCGCCGCCAACATACGAAAATGTTTCATATTCAGTTTTCCTCCTTCTTTTCTTCTTCGGACTTCGGGACACTTTGTCCCAAAGTGCCGCCGTCCTTCAGCTTCTCAAACAGCAGCGGGAGCTCCGTAAGGGAAATGCTCATGCCGCGCACAATGTCCACGATCTCGCTGTTTTCTGCCTCCAGCTTTTTCTGTTCCAGTTCCTTGAGCCGGGCCTGCTGTTCACTGATTTTGGCCTTGACCTTATCAATCTCGGCCTGAATTTTCATGCTTTTGGTAGTTGCCATTTCAAAACCTCCTGTCACGGTAAACGCCCGTAGGCGTAAAAATGAGATTGCCAGTAGCTTGTATTCAAGTTTGCGTAGCCGATGGGATCTCCGCAATGCAGCATTTTCCCGTCACCGACATAAATCCCACAATGGCTCACACCCGGCGTGTCATAGGTGCCTTTGAAGAACACCAGATCACCGGGTTTGGGAGAACTGGTCGGCGTACAGATGTTATAGAGCCCCTGGGCTCCCAGCCTGCCCACATTCCAGCCGGAGTGATTGATGACCCACGAAACGTACCCCGAGCAATCAAAGGAAGTGGCGGGAGAACTGCCGCCCCACACATAGGGATAGCCGATATATTTCTGCGCCTCGGCAAGCATCGCGGCAAAGGTTTCATCGTCCAGATATTCTCCGGGCACTTCGTAATCACCGGGTTTCCCGGTAATATACTTGTTCACATAGGGAGAATCTGGGAACAGATCGGGGCGGTTTCCCAGCGTTGCCATATAGATGGCATACCGTGAAAGCTGCTCCTCGCTCATGACATATACGGGCACATGGGATAAATCAAAGTTCTCCAGCGTGACCGTACAGATGTAATAGTCGTAAGGCACCTGATAGGTGTCCGTATGGGAGTTGCCATCCTCGTCCGTCCATGTGTCGGTTTCCGTGCGATACCGGGTTTCCACCACTACATCCTCCGTGAGAATGTACTGGCGGTCAAACAGCATTTGCAGCGTTCCCTGTACCTCGCCTATTGTCCATTGTCCCTCATGGAGCGCACACAAAAGAGAAAGCAGCACATAGGGATCATGTTCGATTTCGTCCAGATCGAAGTGGTATTCGTCATAGTCATGGGTGCTTTCATAGGTGTCCAGATAATGCTGTAAATCATCTTCCAGCGCACAATAGGCGGCTTCGGCGGCCAGCATATCACGATCCTCGCAAGGATAGGTGCTGGCCCCTAATGCACCGGCCCCGGCGTTCCCCAGCATAAGCATGGTAGAGGAACAGGACTGCATAGCAAACAGGAGTAACACACAGAGCACCGCAACCACGGCACCTGCGGGATGACTTTTGACAAATTCCACTGCCCGGGCGGTCAGGCGTTCTGTGGCTGTGGCAGTTTTTCCAGCCGCAGCCGCGCCCTGCTTTGCAGCCTCCGTTGCCTGCTTGCGGTATTGCCTGCGAAGCCGTTGCTTTTGCCAGTAGCGGGTAAGGGCATTTTTCGTCAGCTCCGGGTGCTCCTGTGCGGCGGTGTGAAAATGGTAGTCCGCCGTGTATTTGGTATAGCGGGCCTCGGCCTTGCGTACCACTTTTGCCGGATGTTCCCGGACTTTACGGCGCACAAAGCGGGAGCCATGCCGCAGCGCGGTTTCTCCCACAAGCTCAGAACGGTGTGCGCCTTCTGTGCCGACATTTTCCTGTTCCACTTCAAAAATCTTGCCATGCACGAAGCTGTGAACGGAACCACTGGCAACACGGCCTATGCGTTTTACCGGGCCGGGCTTTTTCGGCGGCTTTTGTTTTGCCAGCTTCTCCCGGGCCTGTTCCAGCTTTTCGCCTTGGGACTCCATACGGAGCTTTGCCGCCGCAGCCTGTTCCTGCTGGCTCTTTTTGCGGAACTTGGACTTTGGGACACTTTGTCCCGAAGTGTCGGAAGCCTCCGGCCCGGGCTGCTCCCCGTCAGGGGCGTGGGCGGTCTGCGACCAAGCCTCCTCCTTGGCCTTATTCGTTTTTCGTTTCATTCTTCATATCCTCCGGGCGGGTAGTCAGCAGATCATAGATTTCTCCGCGAGGGAACCGATCCACAAACGGGATGGTCACATTTCCATAGAACAACAGCCCCTCGCCGGAATTGCTGTGTGTGATATAGGAAAGCTGATGCTCGGAAATACCGAGCTGTTTTGCCAGAATGGTACGGTCACTCTGCGCCTGCGAAAGCAGAATCATAAAATCCGTGTTGTCCAGAATGTTCTCGATTTCCCGGCTGGCCAAAAGGTCTTTGACGTTCTGCGTCAAAGCAGACGGCACACATCCTTTTTTACGCAGCATTTTCCAGACTGCCACAAAGTAGCTGGCTGTCAGCGGATCGCGGAGCAGAATATGAAACTCGTCAAAGTAGCACCAAGTCGCCGCACCCTCGTGGAAGTTCTGATCCACCGCCTGCGAAACAAACTCATTTGTGATGTGCATTGCAATCTTTCTAAGGTTTTCGCCCATGTTTTTCAGAACGATGCACACCACACGGCTGTCCGTCTTGACGTTGGTAGGATGGTTAAAGAGATTGAGGGAGCCTGTGCAATAAAGCTCTAAGGCAGTTGCCACGCGCCGGGCTTCGGGCTCCGGCTGGCGTAAGAGCTCTTCGTACAAATCCTGCAACAGCGGTGTTTTTGCAGTTTCCAGTCCGAGCGCCTGTTCCCGGTACACCAAACGCACACAGCGGTCAATGACCGTCTTTTCAATGGGCTGCAAGCCTTCCTTGCCGCCGACCACCAGCTCGCATAGGGACAAAAGAAAATCCGCCTTCATGGAAAGCGGGCTTTCTCCGGCGGCCATATTGAGCTCCACATCCATCGGATTGAGGTGGTGCGGGCTGTCCGGGGCAATCTCGATCACCTGGCCGCCCAGCCTTCGCACCAGCGGAGCGTATTCGCCCATCGGGTCAACCACGATGATCCGATCCTGCGGGATGGTGAGAAACACATTCAAGAGCTCACGCTTTGCAGCAAAGCTCTTGCCGGAGCCCGTAGAACCCAAATACATCCCGTTTGCCGACTTCAGCTTTTTGCGGTCAGCCATGATGACATTGTGAGAAAGTGCGTTCATGCCATAGTAGAGTGCCTGCCCCGCCATGCGGAGCTCCCTTGTCATAAAGGGGATAAAGATGGCTGTGGAGCTGGTTGTCATACCGCGCTGGATTTCTACCTCGTTGTAACCAAGGGCCAGCGAAGAAACAAATCCCTGTTCCTGTTGCCAGTCCAGACGGCGCAGAGCGCAGTTGTATTTCTGCGCGATGCCGCCCACGGTAAACACATCGTTTTCCAGCCGCTGGCGAGTAGGGGCAAGGTTTACCACCGTAAAGGTCAGCAGAAACATTCGCTCATTGCGGGATTGCAAATCAGCCAGAAGCTCCGCTGCGTCCTTGCTGAATGTGATCAGGTCAGGGGGAAGAATATCCGGGTCATAGCCGGAGCGCACAGCCTTTCTCTGTTCCTCTACTTTCATTTTTCCGATGTCCGAGATTTTCCCCTTGATGGTCTTAATTGCCTTGAGCTGATCCACGGTCTGAATGTGCATGGTCACGGTCATTTCCGCATCCAGCTCCAAGATTTCCGCCAGCAGCTTATCCGAAAGCTCCGATGCCATAATCTGCAAGTAGGACACCGCGCCCCAATACTGGCCGATACGGAATGTGCGGGACTGGCGGAAGTCGAGACTGTCCGGGGCAATAAAGTCTTTTGTGCCAAGCCCGGTCTGTGGGATGTCTTTCCACGAAAAGCGGAACGCCTCGCGGCTCCCCGGATGCATCTGGCTATGAAGCAGCGCAAGGCGGGCCCGCCCGTCCATAGGCTCCGAGGGAACGCCCAGCCGCTTAAAGTTTCCCATGACATCAGCCTCCACACGCTCCAGACGGGGCCGAGCCTCCGCAATCCCCTCGGCGGGTATGCCAAAGGTGATGTATTTTGAGCGTTCAATGCCGTTATTGCTTTTGGCAATCTGATTTTTCAGCATCCCGGTAAACTCGTCCCGGACGCTGTTATAGTTGTCATCCGCTTTCGGGATATTGACTTGATAGCGGCTGCGGGAATGGGAACGGCGATTGATAAAGGAAAGCTGGAACGGCAGCGAACTGTCAAAGTAGTTAAGAAATGAGCTCCATCCGCTGAATATGGCGGTCTGATCCTCGGTGGATGCCACGGAGTAATTGATGTCCTCATATTCCACGGTTTTTGTATAGAGCCCACCCGGGAGCTTGCACACACCGTCCGGGTGCATGGACAGATACGGGATTGTCTGTTGGGCAGACAGGGCCGCCCGGCCTTTACCCTTGGCGGCGGCTCCGTTTTTTTTCTTTGTGTTTTTCAATCACATCCTCCTTTCCAGCGCCCGGCCCGGCAAAGGGCGCATAAATGTTTTCGGTTCGGTAGGCCCTGATCCCCGGCCTTAGAAACTTGGCCCGGATGATGTTCCGCACCACCTTTTCAAAGGGTAAGCCGTCCTTTTCATACATGGCCAGCAGGAACGCCGGGAGCATAATTCCCAGCATGAGAAACATCGCCCCGGTATTGCCGAGGGTGCCACGGGTCAGCAGATAGGCCGGAATCCCCACTGCGCCCGCGCTGCCGAAGCAGACAAGCTGGCGTTTGGTGAGGTTGAAAGCCATCTTTGTTTTGATTTTGGATAAATCGTTTGGTACGTTTACATAGGGCATAGATCACACTCCTTTCTGCACTTCGGGACAATGTGTCCCAAAGTCCGGGATGGTTGGTGTTACTTCATTTCCCCATACAGCCCAGCCGGGCGGGGTCTGCCTGGCAAAGAGCTCCACGCGGGGCAGATCGCCCATCAGGGAAATGATTTTGGCGCGGGCCTCGTCCGGCTTTTTGCTATGGGCTTCAATCGGGGAAATGATGAATTGATGAATGTTGGCAGCCTGCCGCTTTGGATGTCCCTTGGTTGCCAGCAGGCAGATTTCTGCATTGCCCCTTGTCCAGAAGCCAAGGCCGTAAAACCAGCTATCCGCCTTCTTGTTCTTTTTCAGCCAGACGAAAGCAACGCTTTTGTAGGTGAAGCCCCAAGCCTCGATCAGCCGGAGCGCCTCCGGGAGCTGCGGGAAAGTAGCCCATAAAAAGAGTGCGCTGTCCGGGGCTGCAAGATCAGCCACAGGCAACGCACATAAATCCTCAATGCTCATAGTTGGATAATGATTTTCCGCCGCGCCCTGTACTTTCTTAGCCGAGTAGCGCCAAGGGGGATCGGCGTAAATGATAGAATACTGCTGGATAATTACACTCCTTTCTCGCCGGAGCTTTTTACTGCCTGCGCCGCACGGATGCGCTCACTGGCGGCGGCATAAAAGGACGGGGCCGTTTCAAAGCATACAAAGCGGCGTTCTGTGTTGATGGCTGCAATCGCGGTTGTGCCGGAGCCAACGCAAATGTCCGCGACCAGTTCTCCGGGGTGGGTATAGGTGCGGATCAGATACTCGCAGAGCTCCACGGGCTTCTGCGTGGGGTGGATGCCGCCGGACACCGTAGGCACAAAAAGTACATTTCCGGGATAGCGGCGGCCATCGTTGGACTCCGATCCCTGCCGTTCAAATTTCCCATAGTTGGAGCTTGTACCGCTTCGGGAATGAACGCGGGCATAAGGCTTGCCATAAGTAAACTGCGGATTGTAGACCGGGGACTTCTGGTAAAACACCAAGATATTCTCGGACTTTTTCAGTGGAGCCCGGTTTGCATTGAGAAAGCCCGTTCCGCGCTCCTTGTACCAAATCCACTCATAGCGGAGCATGGCGAGGTTGGATGCGCCCAGCACCTTGTCAAAGGGGCACTGTGCGAAAAACAGCACTGCGCCATTCGGCTTGACTGCCCATTTCACCGCCTCCCACAGCTCCGGGAGCGGCAGGGGCACATCCCAATAATTCCGGGTTGTGCCGTAGGGCGAATCAGTCAGCAGCATATCCACGCTATGTTTGGGCAGGGAGCGCAAGCCCTCGATGCCGTCCATGAGAAACAAGCCCTCCTTCGGGACACTTTGTCCCAAAGTGCGGCTATCGGTCATTGCGGGCCTCCTTTGCCTTGGCAGGCGCAGGCCGGGCAGCGTTTTCTTTTCCCGCTTGCTTTGCAGCCTCGGCCATCTGCTCCTTGATCGGGGCAGGCCGTACCGCCTGGGCCCGTGCAACAAGCTGTTCCACCGCCGCATGATACGCCTCCACACCAGCCGCGTTAATCCGTTCCTGTGTGGCTCGGTCAGGAATCCGAATCGTAGCCCGGTATCCCGTCCGGCTGGCAGGATCAGGTTTAGAGGGAGCGCCGAGGAAAATCCCGTTTTTCCCGTCCACAACCTTAAAATCGTCGATGACCACACCGCCAAAATTGACGCTGGCGAAGCCGATCAGTTTTCCCTGCGGCTCAATCGGGCGGACAGATACCGTGATCGGAACAACCGCCTCCTGCAAGACAGCATCTGTCCGCATTTTTACTGCCTCATCAATGCTAACGCCCTTGACTTCTGCAAGCTCCGCGATGGGCGCATCAAACAGCCAGCGCCGTTCCTCCGCAGCAATCTGCTCCTGGGTCAGCAATACATCGTCTTTCTTACTCAGATAAAATTCCTCCTTTCCGCTTGCCGGAGCAGGCTGGGCGGGGTCGTCCATCAACTCTTTTCTTTGCAGGACGGCCTCTGTTTCCGCCATAAAGCGGTAAGTGTCTGCCTCAGTAAACTCCTCCGGCGTTTTTCCATTCCATAAGCGCGTTCCGTCTGCCCCGTATCTTCTCGGCATAAGCACCACCTCCTGTTAATGAGCGCCAAAGATACGCTGGGCAATGCTCCCGGTCTTAAAGAGCATGAAGCAAAGCAGAACCGTGTAGCCCACAGTTCCCCAAATCGCCCCAATGGGATCGCCGCTTGTTGCGATGCCTTGAATGAGCACCGCGTAAATTGCAACACATACGAGGATCAGCAGCCCTTGAAAGCCTACGGCAAACAGGGACTTGATATAGTTCTGCCCGGTGCCGCCAAGTTCCCGGTTGGAAAGCGTAGCAACGGGGATGGGGGCCAGACTGGTCAGCAGATAGATTTCCAGCATCCTGCCATACACCAAAACGAAAATGATAATTCCCATCGCCTTCATCGTGAAGCCAATGAGCGCAGACTGCAGCCACAGCCCCAAAAGCGGCCCCAAGTCCATCGCCTCCAGCGAGGTTTCCAGTTCAGCAAGCATATCCGCCGAAACATCGGTAGAGCCTTGAATGAGTCCGCCTGCCTGCGCGATGACGCTCTGCGAGACATCGAACACGGCCATGACGATATTGAATGTGTTTGACAGGATCAGGATTGCACAGGCTGTTTTGAACATCCATTTATAGAGGTTCGCAACGTCAACCTCGTGCATATTGTTCTTTTCCAAAAGCATCTGTATGAGCTCATAAGTGGCAACAAAGGTCAGCACCATTCCGGCAATCGGCAGGATCACCGTTTCGGAAAGCTGTCGGATCAGGGAGAAAACCCCGGCGTGCCACGCCGCCGGAGTAGTCCCTACCTGTGCCGCAATCTCTCCGACTTGGGTATTGACAGTATCAAAAAGACCTTCGAGGTTCCCCATGATCCCGCCAATCAGAAGCTCTTTGAGCCAGTTTGTGAGCCAGTCGGTGAGAAAATCCATAAGCGCCTACCTTAAAACAGGCCAGACAGCAGAGGGATCAGTGTGGTGCCAATGACGATGATGCCGCCGCCCGCCATGAGCTGTTTTATCCCCAATTAGGTGTAAAACTCTGCTCGATGGCGGGCGGCGGCGTACAAAAAATCTATATGGTGTTTTTAAGAGAACCGTCCCGGTAGGACAGGTCAGGCAGTGACCTGTTCCACCTCTGGGATGGGTTTGAGATTAAAATGAATTTCGATAGAAATGTGTCTTGTTTTATCTTCGTCAATGCGCTCATGCACGACGATTTCTTTGATTAAGCGGTTAAGGGTGGCTGCGTCCAGCTCTGTGATGTTGGCATATTCCTGAATGGCTTCCACCCATTGTTTTGCATCATTGGCAAGCTGGGCTTCATCGGACAGCCGCTTCCTGCCCTCGGACACTTTTGCTTTAAGCTCCGTCTGCTCGGTCTGTGTCTTTTCCAGCATGGTGTTGAAATTCTGCTCACTGATACGCCCTGCAATCATATCCTCATAAAGCCGCATGACCATTTTATCCAGAACCTCAATCCGTTCCTCGTCCCTTGTAAGGGAGCGTTCCATTGCTTCCCGCTGTTCCCGCTGCTCGGCTTCGCAGGTATTAGTCAGGCGGTCGGCAACCGCTTTCCCGTCCATCAGGGCAGCTCTGGCACATTCCCGGTTTTTCCGCAGCACATGGCTGTAAAGGGTGTCATAGTCAATCCGGTGCTGGGTGCAGTGGTTCTTTCCAAAGGCATTGTAGGTCTTGCAGGAATAAATCTGCTGGGGATGTTTTGCGTTTGTGTAGCGTATCGTCAGCGACTTCCCACACTCGCCGCATTTTATCAGTCCGGCAAACAGGCTGATTTCATTGGTCTGCCCCGGACGCTGGCGGGATTTCAGCTTGTTCTGCACAATGTCAAAGCTCATGCGGTCAATCAGCGGTTCATGCTGTCCCTCCACTACAATCCAGTCCTCCGGCTTCTTTTCCCCAATCGTGCCGATTTTGAAACGGTAGTCTTTTTTCTGGGAAGCAATCGCCCCGGTGTAGACGGGATTCATCAAGAGGTCTTTGATAACGGAGAAGTCCCACATATACCGTCCGTTTTCCGGGTCTTTCTTTTCCCATTTGGTGCGGGTATTGCGAAGCCCCCGTTCCCGGTTCCACCATGTGGGGCAGGGGATTTTTTCTTCCTCCAGCCGTCTGCGGATATAGTTCGGACCATGACCGTTCAGGGCATATCCGAAAATCAGCCGCACAATCGGGGCGGTTTCCTCGTCAATGAGCAGATGGTTTCTGTCCTCTGGGTCTTTCCGATACCCAAAGGGGGCAAGACACCCGGTAAACTGTCCTTTCTGCGCTTTCAGAAGATAAGAGGAATGGACTTTCTTGGAAATATCCTTGCTGTACATCTCGTTCAGGATATTCTTGAACGGGGCAATATCGTTGTTATCCCGCAGGGTGTCGATACCGTCATTCATGGCGATATAGCGGACACCGTTTCTTGGGAAAAAGTCCTCAATCAAATGCCCGGTTTGCAGATAGTTACGCCCCAGTCGGCTGAGGTCTTTCGTGATGACAAGGTTGATCTGCCTGCGCTCAATGGCTCTCAACATTCTCTGTAAATCAGGACGCTCCATGTTAAGACCTGTGAAGCCATCATCCTGATAGACTGCCACAACCTCCCATCCCTGCTTTTCGCAGTATTTTTCCAGCATATCACGCTGGTTTGCGATACTGGCACTTTCGCCTTGCAGGTCATCGTCCTTTGACAGCCTGCAATAGACCGCCGCACGATAGCCCCCGGCAAGTGCCGAACCGATTGTCCTGTATTCCATTTCGTTCATCATAGCCATTTACCCACACAATCCAGACGGTATCTGGCTCTTTTGAACCTCATCTTCATTATACTTCAATTCTTTCTTTTTAGCAAGATATTCTTTTGTATTTGTCTTGCCGTATTTCTGGGAAATCAGGCTGACGAACACATCGGTTGCGTCCAACTCCCCGTCAAACACTGTTGTAACATGAATCTCTGTTTTGTTTTTTGCCATAGGCAGTTATCCTCCATACATGAAAATAGCCAGACAGAGGGTGTCGGCAACGAAGTCCGGCAACGGGCTTCAAAAGACCTTGCAAACAATCTCAATCTGGCGATGGTTACTATTTATACTTTTCTTTTATTTTTCTGTTGTTTTGGTTGTCATAGGGGAGAAAAGCCGATAGTTTCGGGATTTTCCCCGGCAACCGGCTCGGCAACGGGATAGCAACAGGGGATGCAACGGGCTGTCATTTTCAGAATGGAAGCTCCATCTGTTCTGTGACCTCCACAAAACCGTCCATCGTTTTTTCAGACGGGTTGCCGGAGTCCGTTGCCGGGTTTTCACGCTCCCAGCCCTTTTGTCTGCCATATTCGGAAAACATTCTTGGGTTCGGGAAGTACCGCCAGCCAGAAATGCACTGGTTCATAATCTCGTTGATTTCCCGGATTTCCCATTGCTTCGGCTCGTCAAAGGCATGGTTCAAGGCTTCCTTGTAGAGCTGCTTGGAGCAGACCATGCTCCCGGTGTACTTATCAAGATACGCCTGTATCATCCCGGCTTTGGTGTCCTCCGGCATAAAATCCCGCTGGTGTTCTTTGAGATACCGCTGCATGGCGGGGCTGAAAGCCAGCTTGAACCTGCCGCTTCGGTAAATCTCCATAGCTTCTGCCCACATTTGCTCGATATAGGCTCTGGAAGCAGCTTCATCCTCCAAAATGTGAACCTCGGCTTGTTCCGGGTACACCATGACGGGGATAAAGCGGCGATTGCCGGAACGGTCAAGGGGCAGGAAGTCAAGAGCATTGGAAGTGCCGCCAAACACGCATTGGCGGGGGCGGTCTGCCGGGTGGGTTTCATAGGGTATCTTGTAGACCTCCTTCTGCCGGCTTAAAAATGACTTGATTTCTTCGATGCTCTTGGCGTTTGCGGTTGCCATCATTTCCGACATTTCGATAATCCAGTGACCTTGCAGCTTGCGGTACACATTGTCATCGTCCAGCTTCCGCAAATCATCGGAGAACCACTCGTCCCGGACTGCCAGCAGACGGAAGAAGGTGGACTTGCCAGCCCCCTGACCGCCTACCAGACACAGCATGATTTCAAACTTGCTTCCGGGCTTAAATGCCCTTGTAATCGCCCCCAGCATGAACAGCTTCAAGGCTTCATAGGTGTAATCGTCCACATCAGCTCCCAGAAAGTGCCGCAGACAGAAGCGGATGCGCTCAGTCCCGTCCCATGCAAGGCTGTTCAGAAAATCCCGGATGGGGTGGTACTTATTCTCATTCGCCACAATCCCGATGGCGGTTTCAATCTTTTTCTCACTGGTAAGCCCGTAGGTTTCCTCCAGATAGAGAAGCAGATACTTCATGTCCGTATCGGTCAGGGCTGTGCTTTCTCTGTGAAAACCGATGGGCTTTATGATGTCCTTGCGGTCGGTCAGGATGTTGTAGGCGATTGCCCCGGCAAGCACAGGGTCACGCTGGAATACGGTCAGGCAGTTCCGTATGCTCTGGCGGACGCCGCCTTTCTCGGTGGTTTCCAGAGTTGCCTTTACTTCCTCAACGCTCTGGGGCGGCTGCATGGCGTTCATGGTGTTTTTTAGTTCTTGCTGCGTCTGCGGCTGCAAGCTCTGCCATTCGCTGTTCAAGCTGTATCACATCCTTTCCGTAGTCCATAATCAAAACCGCTTTTTCCTCTGTCTCCCCGAACAGCAGCACATCCAGCAGATATTCCACATGGGCTTGCTTCTGCAAGGCTTCCACGAACCGGGGATGAAACGCTTCCTCCGGGGAGTGCGGGGCATAGTCGGTTTTCCATACCCGTAAGAGGTGTAGATAATCGGCAAGGACACGGAAGCAATGTGCCTTTGCTTCCCGGAACTGTTCTTCCGGGGATTTCTGCCGGGGCTTGGGCTTCCTTGCCCTGCCCGGTGGCTTCCAGTCCTCATAGGCAAGCCCGAAGTCACTCGCCAACTGTGCGGCGGCTTCCTTTTTCCCCAGCCCGTACAGGGCAGCTACAAAATCAATCACATCCCCATCTGCACCACATCCGAAGCAGTGGAAACGCTTGTCCAGCTTCATGCTGGGGGTCTTATCGTTGTGGAACGGGCAGCAAGCCATCCCGTTTCTGTTTACCCGGATTCCGTAATGCTCCGCAGCCTGTCTTGTCGTAACGGACTGCTTCACAGCTTCAAATACATTCAAATCAATTCCTCCTTGTAAAAAAGAAAAGGCACTTATCATTCTCAATCTGAAAATGGCAAGTGCCTGTTAAAGTTCCATATCCTGTTGTTTGTGTTTCGTCTGCGCCGGGGCGTTTTTCTGTGCTTTCTTCTCGTCAGCCTTATCCTGCAAGACTTCTTTGAGGGGCTGCTTCTTGGGCGGCTCTTTGCTTTCCTCTGTGCCGGGTGTGGCTTTCCGTACCCAGTAGCGGATGTCCCGCAGCTTCTTCAAATCTTCCTGCACCTCGGTCAACGGTACTTTCAAGTCTGCGATTTCGCCCACAAGCTTCGCCTGTTCCTGCAAAAGCTCCTTTTTCGTGCTGTCCTTATCATCCGGGTGCTTGGCAAGGTAGGCACTGGCTTTCTCAAACCGGGCAACCTCCGGGTGTTCCAGCTTGAATTTTTCCTTAGTTTTCTTGAAAAATATCTTCTGGTATTTCTCATAAACGGGCTTACATTCCTTACAGTCCGTCCGGGCGGCAAGGATAGCGTCAATCACGTTGCTGCGGGTTTCCTTTGGCTTCATCTGACTGCGGTAATCTGCGGCTGATTTCCCGGAAGATTCCAGAAATACTTCTAAGTCCTCCACAGTAGAAAGCCCCTTTTGACGGAGATAGGACAGGGCTTCGCTGACTGCCTTTAAGTCCTGTGAAGTCCCCCGGTTCTGTCCAGCCCTTGTCCAGTCCTTCCGTTCTTCCTTTCGTATCTCCATATACTTCATCAGCAGATTGGGAAGAAGTGTCGCTTCCTCCGCCGCCTTTTGTGCAAGCAGTTCTTTTCGTTTTTCTCCCAGCTCGGTAATCCAGCCTTTGAGGTTTTGGATAAGCTGCCGGATGGACTTCATCAGGCGGTTGGCGGCTCTGATTTCCCGGTTCAGGTTGCCGATATTCGTCTGAATACCTCGCTTTTCCATCTGCCGGACAGCCGCTCCCTCATGGACAGTAGGGATAATATCAAGCCCCTGTCTGGCATAGGAACGCAAGTCCACACGCTCCGGGCGGTCATTGGCTTCCAGATAGCGGTTCTGGATGACCTCCCATTCATGCCGCCAGATTTCACAATATTTCTGGTCGTTCCAGTCCACCGTATCCTCCTTGTGGCTTTTCCACCTGCCAGATGGCAGCTTTATCCGTTCCCCATTCTCGTCAAAGTCATAAACCTTGCGGCTCTTGGGAAGCCATTTCCCATGTTCGTCCATTGCCCTCATAGTGAGCAAGACATGGGCGTGGGGATTGTGTCCCGGCGGATGGGGGTCATGGATGGCAAAATCAACAATCATGCCTTTGGAAACAAACTGCTGCTGGCAGAACTCCCGGACAAGGACAGCGTACTGGTCAGGCGGTATTTCTCTGGGAATGGTAAGCACCCACCGCCTTGCAAGCTGAGAGTTCCATTGCTTCTCCACCGCTTCGGCGGCGTTCCATAAGGTATTGCGGTCTGCATATTCCTGTGGGGCATTTGCCGGGAGCAGGATTTCATTGTGGACGATACCACGCTTTTCTGGGTAGTGCTTCACTTGCTGGTCGTATTCACAGAACAGCTTTTCGCCGCTTTGGTAAGCAGCGGCGGCAACCGCAGACTGTCGCTGGCTGCGCTGAACAATCGTGATTTCGTTGTGTGGGCAGGGCATTTCGTGTCCCTCCTTTCGGTAATTGGTGGATGGGGTGGCGTTTTACCACCTCATTTTGGCAGAAAAAAAGCAGGAGACCTTTTTCAGATTTCCTGCTCGGTG
This sequence comes from Blautia sp. AF32-4BH, assembly GCF_003460565.1. Taxonomy (NCBI): domain Bacteria; kingdom Bacillati; phylum Bacillota; class Clostridia; order Lachnospirales; family Lachnospiraceae; genus Blautia; species Blautia sp. AF32-4BH. Next base: position 68,949 of record NZ_QTVL01000007.1, read on the forward strand.
TGCCGCTGTGAAGGCGGCGGATATTTAGCTGTAAAAGTTCGGGACAAGTTGACCCGATGTGTGGGTGGCAAACTTGAATTTTACGATTTTTTGTTTTTCAAAAAGTCAATAGTTCTTTTCACGATAAATACGATACATATCAAACCTACAATCCCACAAACAATAGAGTCCTTTAAGTCTGCAAATCCTCCTGTGTACTGCATTGCATAATAATAAACCGTCCATATCAGTATCAATACGAACACACTAATACTTAACCAATAAGACTTTTTCTTCATCTAATTTTCCTCACATTGAACTTCCGATTAGTCGTTGACTTCATTATACTTTATTCGACCGTCAAAGTATAGAGAGATTTTGTAAAACTTGTCGGCTGGGAACAACTTGCAACGCAAGGTGTCCCCAGCCGACAAGTCCACAAAAGGGTAGCTGGCGGCAGCCAGCGCAGGGGAAGCGTAGCGTCCCCTGTTTGATTTGGAGCAGACCATGACTGCGGAAAATCACAGCCCTCCGGTGAGGAGCCTTCGGAGAACGCAATGCACCAACCTCTGGGTGGTGTATAATTGCGCCCTTAGTAAACTAAGGGGTTTCTGGCTTCTTCCGTTCCAGCAGTTTTTTCAATAATTCCTGCGTGTCCTGTCTGTGAAAAATGAGTTTCAACAACAGCATGACATCATCATCTGTCAGGCGTTCCGGCTCTTGCAGAAAACTTTCCAGCATACCGCCACGGGTACAGAGCCGGTGCGTCCGTTCCTTTCGGGTAAGCTGTTTCAACTGGTGCTGCAATGCCTTTTCATCATTGATGGCTTTCCGCAGTTTCTTTTCGCTTTTCTCCAGCTCCCGGTTGAGCTTTTCCAGCTTTGAGGTATCAGGCAAGGGCAGCGTCCCCCTTTCCCGGTATCAGCACATAAATTCGGTTTGGTTCTCCAACGCCCTGACGCACCCGCATGATAAGTCCGGCGGTTTCCAGTTCATTCAGAGAACGCTTGACCGTCATAGAGCTGCGGGACAAGACTGCGGCAATGGCTGTAACAGGGAAGCAGACAAACAGGATTCCGTTTTCGTCCTCCTGCCCTTTGGATAGCATAGCGTCCAACATCCGGCAGTACATGACCTTTGCGGTGCTGCTGACTGGAAATCCTGTCAACGCTCTGGGAAAGGGCATACAGGGCGGCAATGGTGTGTCTATCGTCATAAATTCAAAATTCATTCGGTGTCTTCCTCCTTTTTCCTTGCTCGTTTGGATAAATAACGGGGGCAGTCAATCACAACCGCCCGGAAGCTCTGCTTGCACCCATGCTGGCATTTCCGGCATAATTCGTTGTAAGTGACACGCCCCCGGTCATTGAGGTAAAAGGAAAGCTCATACTTCCTCTTTTTGCTCATTCTCGGCATATTGCGCTTCCTCCCGTTTTAGTGTATGGTTTCGGGGCGATTTTCGGTAAAATTACAGCCATAGAGCCGCTTAAAATCTCCCGAAGTATCAGCGATAGGGTAGACTGTCCCCCTATCAGATTGTTGTGTTTCGGTATCATTTCGGTGTCAGTTCGCCAGTTCTCCCCGGTGTCGTTCCTCCCCTGAATCTCACAGCGGCGTATCGCTCCCTTTGGTACGCTCGTTTTGGTCAGGGTTCCTCCATATCCCTGCCAAAAGTCATGGCGCTACATCGCCGGGGAAGCATATCCCACACAGGCTGGTCATTCGATTGGAATAATCCATCGATGAACTACCTGTATCATAGAACATTTTTGTGCCCTGTGCCGTATGTCCACAAAGTAGGAATTAAGGGTAAAAATCAGAAATTTCCACGATTGCGGAAAGTGTGATATAATCCAGTTAAGCGGCAGCAATGAAACCGCCGGAAAGGAGTGTGCGCCCATGAAAGGAGCAACAAGCATACAGGAACGCCTTTGGGAACTCCGCAAGGACAAAGGCTTAAATCTGGAAGAACTATCAAAGCTGACGGGTATTTCCAAATCTGCTCTCGGAAGTTATGAAAAAGAGGATTTTAAGGAAATCAATCATGGCAACCTTATCACGCTGGCAGACTTCTATGGGGTTTCCGTTGATTATCTACTGTGCCGGACAGAGAACAGGGAGCAGATCAACACGTCATTGACGGAGCTGCATTTGAATGATGAGATGGTTGCTCTCCTGAAAAGCGGTCGGATTAACAACCGTCTGCTCTGTGAGCTTGCCACACATAAAGATTTTATCAAGTTTCTTGCAGACATTGAGATTTATGTGGACGGGATTGCCACCATGCAGATTCAAAATCTCAATGCACTTGTCGATACCGTCCGGCATGAAATCATTGAACGGTATCGCCCCGGCGAAGATGACCCGCATTTGAAAGTGCTGCAAGCCGCCCATATCAGCGATGATGAATATTTCAGCCACATGGTTCTGGATGACCTCAATCTCATTATCCGGGATATTCGGGAAACTCACAAAAAGGACAGTGAGAGTGCGCCCCAGACCACCGTTGCCGATGAACTGAAAGAAAATCTGGAAGCGGTCGAAAATTTCAAGGGCAGTCGGGATGAAAAGCTCGTTGTCCTTTACTGCAAGCAGCTCGGTATCAACTATAAAAATCTGTCAGATGAAGAATTTCGCTGGCTCATTCGGATTCTCAAAAAATCAAAGAAAATGGGAACGCCTATCAGCCAAAGGAAAAAACGGTAAAGAAAAACCGCTGTTGCATGGTTTGTTAGCTTCCATGTAGCAGCGGTTTTTACTGTGGTTATTCAGTTGAAAATCAGAACGATAAACTGGAAGTTATCGATTTCTTTGTGCGCTGTATCTAACGGACAGCACAATGCTTACTGATGCGGTAATGACCTTTGCAAATACGGCGCTCCACCAAATCGTGATTTGACCGCCAAACACCGGCGGCAGCATCAGCATCAACACCAGCATGATGATGGGTTCGATAAAGGTCAGAACATAGGACAGCACACTTTTTTCGGTTGCGTAGAAAGCCGCCGCGGAAACTCGTGTGATGGCGTCAAACGGAACCGACACAAGGAAGATCGGCATGACCTTTATGACCCCTGCGTTTACCTCGGCAGATGAACCGAACAGTAGTCCAATCTTTCCACGGAGCAGGTAAATCAGAATCGCACTGATTACCGCCAAAACCATGGAAAATTCATACGCCAGCGTTTTGGTTTGTTTGAGCGATTTTTCTTCGCCTGCTCCGTAGAACTGACTCATGAGCGGCTGGCTACCATCACCGACACCCTGCAAAAGAAGATAAACAATGCAGATGATATAGGAGATACAGGCATAGGTGGCGATAGCCTCCTGTCCGCCATAATAAACCGAAAATCGGTTGATGATCACAAGAGAGATATTTGGGGCAAGGGTCAAGCCAAATGGAGCAAGTCCGATTTTTAATATCTGAAATGCCGTTTTCGGGGTATCAACAGGTGCGATTTTCAGAGTGAGGTTCTTTTTGATGGCGCAATACACGAGTGCAACCGCCATGGTAACTCCCTGCCCAATAATGGTCGCCAATGCCGCACCGTACATGCCCCGTCCAAGAACCCACACAAAAGTATAGTCAAGAGCAACATTGGTAGCAAAGCCGCAGATCATAGCGATCATTGCCCACAAAGAACCGCCGTAATTACGCATAAACGGAACCAGTCCGGTGCCGAACACCTGTAAAATCGCTCCAAGGGCAATTACCTTGATATACTCATTTCCCAGAGTAAGCAACTCGCCCGATGCACCAAGGGCAGAAAGGATTTTCTCTGAAGTGAAGAAAACGGTGACAGTCAGGACAGCGCTGAAAAGAAGCATCAGCCATGTTGCACCGGCAACGAACTCCCGTGCTTTTTTCTCATTTCCTGCTGCTTTCAGAATGGAGTATTTGACTGAACCGCCCATTCCGATTCCTGTCCCTACGGATTGCAGGACCGCCGTGATGGGATATGCAATGTTGATTGCGGAAAGTCCGGCATCCCCGATTGAGTTGCCTACAAAGAAACCGTCAACGATGGCATACACCCCGGAAAGCGCAAAGGATAACACGGACGGAATCACATACTGAAAGAAAGTCCGCTTGTTATTCACTGCCCAGACCTCCTCTCAGCTCTCTTTCAAAGAGAAGATTGAAAAGGTCAAGAATTTCACACATGGCTTGGAGCCGTTCGTTCCCGATTGTTCTATAAACCTTCTCCTCGGCTTTTCGTAAAGGCGCAATCATTCTGTGGGCGTATACCTGTCCGCTTTCAGTCAAGACGATCCGCTTCTCACGTTTATCGCCCTCGCTGGCCTCCAACAGTAAATAGCCCTTCTTTTGAAGTGCGCTCACGACCGTATGAACCGTCTGTTTTTGCATACCGAAATTCTCTGCGATCTGCTTTTGCGTCAGTTCTCCCATGGATTCCAGCGCATACAGCACCATCATTTCCGGGTATCCGATGCCAAGTACTGAAGCTGCTTTTGTATATAGCGCAGTGCTTTTCGCCCACGCAACGTTAAAATGATTGTTTTCCATAAGTCCTCCTCTTACAAATAGTATTTACAAATACTATTATAGTATATTGTAAGGACTATTGTCAAGGGCGTATGGAGCAAAAAATTCTTATTTGTCATAATCATTCTACCATACCGTTATGAATAAATCATCTCTTGCAAAATAATTTCTTCTGCCCGGTTGTGAATGTTATTGCAACGCCGCACCCATTCCATTTGTTGGGTTCGTTTCAATTCCTCGGTCACGCCCTCGGCATCTTTCATCTGCTCCATGATGGTGTCTAACCGTTCCTGTGCCTGTTCGTTCAGGTCTGCAAGGTATGTCCATAACTCCCCTGTCAAGGTCAAGGTGTTCAATTTGGCTGGGTGGACTTCTCTTAAATACTCCCGGTGCATCCGTCCGTACTTTCCGATAGGGCGATGTTCCTCCGGCAGCTTCAAATCTGGGATATAGTAATCTCCGACAAGGATATAATCAATTCCGTTTTCCGTTATTCTTGGTTTCAATTCGCTCATGCTCCTTACCTCCTGTGGAAGCAGGCTCGTCTGATACTAACTCAATCACATCGGTAATCTCACAATTCAGCGTTTCGCAGATACGGGCTAATGTATCCATGCTGATGTGCTTTCCCTCTTTGCTCATGTTGGCAATCATATTCGTTGTCATACCAGCAGCAAGCCTTAAATCTTCTTTTCTCATATCACGCTCTAACAGTGTATGCCAGAGTGGTTTATAGCTGATGTGCATATTGCTTTCCCGCCTTCCTATCCATACCACCGGGGCGGCTGCCCCGGCAGGAACTTTTCTCTTATTATAGCACCAATCTTGTGAAATCACAATTTATTCTTGTGGACTGCCGCTGATACCGTCTGGATTGTGCTTTTCCTTTCTTTTTGTTCCCTTTAATTAGCCATGAACTGCTTCATGCCCTGGGACTTGGAGCCCGGGTTATCCGAGCCGTAGCCCTCCAGCAGATTAACCACGCCCCACACGCCAAGGCCAGCACCGAGAGCAATAACGAGGGTCTGTAAAGTGTCGATTGCAGATGAGAAAAATGCCATATAAGCCTCCATTTCTCCGGGATTTTCCCGGTAACAAAAAAGCCGCCCATACAGGCGGCAGGTTACAAACTTCGGGACACTTTGTCTCGAAGCGTTTATGCAAAGGCGTCTGGATCGTCGATGTCATCATAGTTGAGGATGTCCTCGTCCTCTTCCGTGAGTGCATCGTCCGGCACAGTCACCTCATACATCGTACACGCCTCGTTCAGCCGGGGCCGCCTGCGGCGGTTAATGAGCCTGTCGAGGTCAAAAGCGTTTTTCTGTTTATCGGCCTCCGCCGTATAACGGTAGTTCGGATGCCGTTTCAGATCATACTTGGGAGAGAAAAACGGGGGCAGACCCCGAAGCTGCAAAATACATTTGTCTCCCGGCATGGTTGCAAGTTCGGCTGGGGTCATCAGTTCCCGGCCCAGCCGCTGGGTATTTTGACTGTAGCTTTCCGACTGGCCACGGGAGCGGCTGTCGGTCTGCATACTGATTGTGGCTTTTCCCAGCCAGTTCTCGGATATTTCCTTGATGGTGCTGGCTTCGCGGCCACCAAGGAACACCACGCTGTCCATGTTGCCGAGGATTGTCTCGGCGTGCTTATCGTAAATGGCCTTGCATTGTGCCAACTGCTGATACAACAAGCACAAACTCACCTCACGGGAGCGGATGACCGCGACCAGCTTTTCGAGCTGGGGCACCTGTCCCGTGTTGGCTGCCTCGTCCCACAGCACCCGTACATGGTGCGGCAGGCGGCCACCGTGAACATTGTCCGCCCGTTCACACAGGAGGTTGAACATCTGCGAAAATGCAAGTGCCACTAAAAAGTTGTAGGTCTGCGTGGTATCGGAAATGATGAAGAATACCGCCGTTTTCCGATCTCCGATGCGGTCAAGCTCCAATTCGTCATAGGCCATGACTTCACGAAGCTGCGGGATGTCAAAGGGAGCCAGTCGCGCACCGCAGGAAATCAAAATGCTTTTTGCCGTCTTGCCGCTGGCCAATTTGTACTTTTTATACTGTTTGACCGCGAAGCAATCCGGCTTACGCTTTTCGAGCCCGGCAAACATATAGTCCACCGCGTTCATAAAATCCTCGTCATCCTCCTTGACCTCCATGCCGGAAATCATATCCACAAGGGTATTCATGTTCCGATCCTCGGCAGGCCCCTCGAAAATGATGTAGGCAATCAGGGCGCAGTACAAAAGCGTTTCCGATTTTGTCCAGAATGGATCGCCTTCCTTGCCTTCGCCCTTGGTGTTGGAAATCAGAGCATCCACGAATTTCAGAATATCGGCCTCGTTGCGGATATACGCCAGCGGGTTATAGTGCATGGATTTTGAAAAATCTATGCTGTTGAATACCTTGATTTTGTACCCGCGTTTTTGTAGGAAACCCCCGACCTGTCCCAGCACACCACCTTTCGGATCGACCACCACATAAGAGGAATGAGCCTGTAAAAGCTGGGGCGTAAGCCAGAAGCGGGTTTTGCCGGAGCCGGACGAGCCGATAATGCAGCAATTCAGGTTTCTGGCATTTGCGGGGATTTTCGGGCGGGTGTTCATCGTGAGAAACTCTGTCCCGGTCAAAATCACGTTGTTTTCAAACCTTGGATCAACAAACGGTTTGATGTCTTTTTCCGTTCCCCACCGGGCGCTGCCATATTCTGCATCCCGCCGAAACTTCTTAGCGTTCTTGCTTTTGAAATAGATCAGCAGCCGGAAACCAACTGCGCCTACAATACCGACAAGCCAATCCAGCGGAGCAAGACCGGGTGCAAAGTCAGCAAAGGCCGGGCCAATCGTCTGGCCCAGCCCGATGAGCTTATGTGCAAAATCGTTACCCGCCGCCAGCCGGTAGGCTGTCCCCAGCTTGAGGAACGCCCACAGGATGAACAGATAGGGAATGTTCGGAATGAGATATTTTCTGATCTTATCTGTCCTCATGGGCCACCTCCTTTGCACGTTCTTTTTGTTTCGGCTTTTCTTTGGAAAGCTGATCTGCCGCCTGTTTCAGTTGTTCCCGGATGGGAACACGGTTCGATTTTGCTTTGCTTAACATCTTCCGGGAGTATTCGGAAAAGCAGGCGGTCATCGCGTCTGCCTGTCCAGCCTTAAAAAACAACAGGTATTTGTCCGGCCCGGTTTTATAGAACGCATAGTCCACATTCCATTTCCGGGCCACGCGGTCAAAGGACTTGACACCCCCGGATAGCTCAATGCTGTTTGTGGCTGTGCCGTGGGCCATGAGCTTTCGCACACTTTGTTTGCCATGCGGTACTTGCCTTCCACGGTATGCCTTGCGGATCTTCCGGCCCACCATGCCCAGCACATACGCCAGTCCCCGCGCTGTCAGCTTGGTTGTTTTTACAGATATGGCTATCGTGCGCCGGGAAATATCTTCATCAATCAGTTACACCGCCTCCTTCCTTGGGACAATTTGTCTCGAAGTGCAATCACCGATCCCCACGGTCTTTTTTCTGCATTTGACGGTAGCCCTCCAAAGAAGAACCGTCTATGATTTCCTGATAAGCGGCCATTTGCTCCCGGATAGAGAGCTTTGGGAAAGAGAACACCTTATGCTCCTTGGGAATATCCTGCAAGCCGTGATACACTTCCACGAAATGATCGCTTTCTTTGACAACATAGCCGCTTGGGGCAAAATGGCCGTTTTCGTGGATGCAGGCATCCCGGCCATACGCCTCATAATCGAAATACGGTTTTACCTGATCCGGCACATCCAACATTTCCAGATCGTCCACATAAATACGCCCCAGCGTTTCCTCATCGGATACGCCGGGGTAAAAGCCGTAACAGTCCAGATTTTGTGTCAGATTGATGATGTCCCGCACCGAAGAACAGTGATCACCGCTGTCGAGGACGGCCTCCAGTGTTTCCAGCTCCGATGAGGTAAGCTCGGAAAGCAGGCAGGCCAGATGATTAAGCTCGTCCAGATTTTCATACTCGCTCAAATGGTCATAGAGCCCCAGCACATCCCCATCGAAAGAGGTAATAAAAATTTCCTGATAGCGGACGCCATCCACGCCGATCCGTTTCAAGAGAGCCTCCACCTCCTGGGCGGTTGTGGGAAATTTCAGTGTTTCACCCACGAGCTGGCCCTCGCTGTACTTTCCGGCGTTGGTAACGTAGGCTTCAAACAGGGTTGCCATCAGCGGTGGCCCTGTCCCTTGACGGTCAGGATGCCCTCAAGGGTTGTTGCCGTAATTCCCAGCCGCTGGGCCACGGCAATATCATTTTTCATGGCTTCGGTCATACTGTGCCCGCAGACAACCAGCACATGAGAACGGCGGAGCAGGTCACGACTCATGTCGATGCCGCTTTTATGCTCCTCGGGAACGGCATCGTTGAGAAACAGGGGCAAGTACAGGGGCGGGCAAATAGGAGAAAAGCCTGCCTCATACACGGTGCGGCAATACTGCGCCGCCAGTTCTGCGTTTTCACTATCGCCGCCGAGCCATGCAGCGGTGATATAAGCAAGGGGTCGTTTCATCGTTCATACCTCCGATATTTTAATAAGAAAGTTCAACCCAAACCCCACGCCCTTTCCCAGTCTTGGGAAAGGGGGCGGCTCTGGAGGATATACCCCCGCCGCTTGCCGGGAAATAGCACAGCCGGGGCAGACCGTCAAGGGCGAGCCGCCGAAAACGGCGGTGCGCTGCACCCTTGACGGCCCACTCCCGGCTGTACTAAAAAACAGGCGGCGACGGGGGATATATACCACCAGAGCCTCTGCGCGAGGGCGGGGCCCTCGGGACAAAGTGTCTCGAAGTTGTTACTTGTCAAGTTCCTGCTTTTTCGGTGCTTTCGCCAGCTCCGGCGGCTGTTTTTCTTTCCAGTCATCCAGCAGGGACATAATTTGTTCTTTCATTTTGGCGGGAGTTACCTCCTTGCCAAAATACTTTTCCAGTTCCGCAGTAGAAATAATCACGCCTCGATCCTCCTTTTTCTGTTCTGATAAGATGCCGTCAATGACATCGCCGTTGAGCTTGCCTTCCTTATCCAGCTCCCGGAGCCGTTTAGCTTGGGCCAGCGAGGGCGAAGCCTGCTCCCCGTCAATGGAAACAGCAATAAGCCTCTGATTTTTCGGTTTGATGTAGGACAGCTCCACGGCAGGCATAAAGCCCATCTTTTTATCGTCTACCTTATCCAGAAGCTCCGGCACAAGGGAGTTGAGCCGCAAGTAGCGCATGACTTTTTTATAGTTCATCTCATGCGCCTCGCCCACAATCTCAACCGAGCGTTTTCCAACATCGCCTTCCGCAACGCCTTTCAGCCGCCCGCCTTGATGCTTAATGTCCTCAACCTCAAGTTCCAGCAGCGCGGCCAATTCACTGGGGAGCATCCCGTCACGCTGCTTGTTGCTGTCCTTCATGGCCTGCACCGCTTCGTGGTCGGTCATTTCACGGACAATAAAGGGCATTTCCTCCAGCCCCGCCAGTTCACTGCCGTGGGTACGGCGATGGCCCGCTACAATTTCATATCCGTTTCCGTCTTTCTCCGGGCGGGCAAGACCGGGAACCATTACACCGTTTACGCGGATAGAAGCAACGATTTCCTGCATCTTCGCATCGTCCCGTACCTTAAAGGGGTGCGGACGGAATGTGTGAAACGGATGAACCTCGGAAAGTTTCAGATAAACCAGCTTGCCTTCCTCAACCGGGCGGGGCGGTGTGGTCGGCTCGGGAGCCGTCTGTTCCGCAGTGGCAGTTTCCTTCGGTGCCGTATCCTGTGCGGGCTTAATGGGCTCCTTGGCATCCGGGGCCTTTCCGTCACTTCGGGACACTTTGTCTCGTTTGGACGGCTTGGGCTTGTCAGGGGCCGTCTTATCCGCCTTGGGTGGGCGGCCCTTGCGGGCCCCAGCCGATTTCTCCGATTTCTGATTTTCAGTCGCAGCCTTTTCCGCTTTCGGCGGACGGCCACGGCGCGGCTTTTTCGGTTCCTCCGTATTGGCGGGCTGCGGTGTTTCTCCGGGGGCTGCCGCCTCTGGCGTTTCGGGGGTTTCCGCCTTTTCGACTTCGGCACGGGCGTTCTGTCTCTTTTCTGCCGTAAGCTCATTGATTTTGTCAAAGGACACAACCACATCGCCGGGCTCAGGTATGGCAGGCCCGGTCTGTTCCTGCTGGGGTTCAGATGCTGCGGCCTGTTCGGGTGTGGCGATAGGCTCGGCGGCCTCCGGGGAAATATTCTCCGCAGGGCCAGTATTCAGTTTTTCATCGGCCATTTACGATCCTCCTTTTCGTTAAAGTTGCACAAATTTGAACGCTAAAATTTTGTAGTTATTTTTGTGCCTCCTTTCCGTCTATCCACGCAAAAAAGCCGCCCGTTTTTCATACCGGACGGCTTTTTGCGTAATGTGATAGATCAAATATTATTTTTTCTGGTTTGTAGGCTCCGAAAAGCCTTGTATTTACAGTGTTCCTAATAGGAAGTAATCATATGAAATATAAAGAGAAGATCTGTATGCGTTAATAACGCACGCAGGGTTTGATATAGGGGATAGGGATTACCCCATATCTAATAGAGAAACTACCGGTAAAGGCATGGAAATGTCTTACATTGCCACTAATAATCCACGCATATTTGTGCTGAAGTTTAAGATATAGTGTTTTTAGGTGAAGCTGATCACGCATGCCAAATTAGCATAAAAAAGTAAGAATTCTAATTATTTTTATGGATTTTAACACAAATGATCTGTCTTGGTAAAATACAGACTATTAATTAAACCAAAAGAAAGGGTGAAGATATGGCAGAGCTTCAATATAAATTGATGACATCTGCGGTTAATAACTTTGATTGTGGGAATTCTGCGATTAATGAGTATGTTGAAAATTCCTATTTTGCCACACTGCTGCAACAGTGTTATGCATATGAAATTGAATATAAGTCACTCGTAGTGGGATACTATATGATAACCTTTCGGGATGTCGCTTTTTATGATTGTATTTCAGAAATATCTGATTATCAAATTGATGATTTTGGAGAATTTCTTCCCAGTTTGTATATAAATTATCTGGCAATAGGAACAAAATATCAAAAGAATAAAATTGGGACAAAAACATTAGAAAAAATTATTAATGAAGCACGGCAATGGACTGATTTTTTACCAATTCGTTTTATTACCCTGAATGCAGTACCTGAAAAAGTGGACTGGTACAAAAAAATTGGATTTAAAGAGATGGGCAAGAATATTGATGCGGTAAATACATACATGTATATTGACCTTATTAAGGACAGTCAGTATGTGAAAAATTATTTTGAACAACAGACCGCTGACTTATTAGGGTATTGAAAGGAGAATATTATGCGCAATACTGTTATGACAGGTCCCATTATTTTATCTAAGGAAGATTCTTCACGACTTCGACAGAATATTCTTCATCCGACCGTTGAGTATCTTCAAGAACAAGAGCGTTATTTTGAAGAAATAGCTTCCAGTATGATTATCCACAAAGAAGGTTCTAATACAAGAGTAGAATTTAAAGATCTGGATCTTTCTAATCTTGATTTAATGATTGAAAAAGAAAAGAATGCGGCACCAGTACAGTAAGGCGCTGGTGCTGTCTACCTTCTCCACACCCTCACGGGTACTGATGTAGTTCATGTAATTGGCAAGATGTGAAGGTGGGGCATTCTTTAAGTAGTTGCATCGTAATATTATTTTAGGCATTTATCCTCCTTGCTAAATTCTTTATTGATAGAATTGGGAAACTACTGTGTCAACTAAGTCATCATACGTAACTATTTCCACATCCGTATAATCTGATTTAATTTCTATCCATTCATCGCATTCAAAATCATTTCTTCGTCCTACAACCAAATATCTTTTGGGTTTATATACTTTAAATCCATATTTCTTCTCAAACCACCTTCTGTTATTAGGATCTTCAAAATAACTTCTATATACTCTTGTCTGTGCGATGTATGAATTAATCTCTGCACTGAATTGTTCACGGTTATTTCGTCCAACTACAGTATTTCTTTTAACTTTTGGTAATTTGAACTCTACAATATCCGCATATCCATTTGCTCTAACAACAAAAAAATCTGGTATAATTTCGTCTTTTTCCTCACTCTGCCACTCGCACTTAACTTGGGAATGTACTCCGGTTCCCATAAATCCCATATTAAGAATAAAGTGATTTTCTTGCTGTGCTAAAAATGAGGTAATAGTTGGCTCCGAATTCTCAGAGTTACCAAACAACTCGATAAACCTATTAATTTTAGGCAGCTTATCATATTTAAAATCTGCGGGTTCCGGATACTGATAAAAGAGGTCAGCTTGCCATAATCTGTCATATACTTCCAAACTAAAACCAATCTCATCCAGTTCTCCTTCTTCTGGCTCATTATAATGACAAGGGATAAAATCAATCCACTTTATAATTCTGGTTTTTAAATCATCATCTTTTGCATCAAAAAACATGCCATTAATTAGTCTAACAAATTGTCCCTCTACAATATCAAATCCCTGTGAATTGAAACTTACCATACTATTTTGAGCAGCAAAGTTCCATTTTAAGTCAATCAGCTTATCTAATCCTGCATTTGTCGGAACCATTAAATCTTCATATATATCAGAGTATAATGGAAATGTAATCCCGCTAGTTCCATCAAAAGTAAAGCCAATTATCTTTTCAATAACTTGCTTTGAAGTCAAATCTTCTTTTGTGAAATCACGGACAACAATCATTCTTTCAGATTTTTCCACAATATTTTTTACATATGGATTACCACAATACTCTATGGCAATAAATGTCTTACTAAAATAAACAGCCATACTTTCAGGATTGAGAATAAAGCAATTCACATCCTTATAATCGATATTGTTATCTTTAATATATTTATACATTCTTCCCCAATAAACTTGAGAGATTGCTGTCAATACTTCTGAAACCAATTTTCCATAACACCCTATACTATTATCAAGCATATTTACCTCCGCAGTATTTCGAATTAATATATCCTATTTTACCACAGTATTAAAGGAATTTCATTATACCTCCAACTCCTTTTCCATTCTTTTTGCTATTTTCATAAAATAGTCTCTGTCTTCAATAAAGTGCATATCTCCAACAGCATCACAATCGTTCAAGACATGTAAAACACTCGTAACCTGAGCATTGCTGTTCTGATTAGTAACTAATGCTTTTACTACCTTTTCAAACTTTTCTTTACCGTTCTTATATGTAGCCAGCATCATCTCCAAGTCTTCTATGGTCATGATATAACATCTGCTGTCATCAACAAATATCTCTGGTATCGAAGACATCACTATTTGCGTATTCGTCATACTCTCATACAGCAAAAAAATTTTAATAACCGGCTTTTGTCCCTGATATTCCTTTTCAGACATTTTAAGTTGTTCATGTGCTTCTAAAATATTTCTTTTGTAAAATGTATCAATCTGTTGAACATCTGGTGCCTGTTGCTTTGCCTTTATTCCAAGCAGTCCTGATTTCAATTCAAACAAGAATACCGCATCCTCAAATTCTACAAAGAAATCCGCACTCTTTTTGTCTTGTTCTGGGATTTTGTGCCACATATCTTCTGTCAGGTAAATCTCAGCCAGTTCCATAAAATATTCTTCGAACATTCTGCCAAAAGCATTAATGAACCCGGTTCCCTTACCATTCTTATAATAATAATCTCGAATTAACCAATATAAACCATCTGCAAAGAGCATCTGTACCAAATACATACTGACCATAATCGGCTCTTTGTTCTTTTGAGTAATCACAAAAGGTTTGCTATAAAACAATTGTTTCTGTATTGGAGACTTCCTTACATCATCATATGTAACAGAATAATAATTAATAATTTTCTCCAAATTCTCTTTAGTGAGTATGCTGTTTGCCCCGTGCTTATATAAATCATCCTCTGCCCCTAACGGATCGGGACGCTCACTGCATAACCACAACAAATAAAGTACATTGGTCATAAACTCGTCTGCACTCATACCAAACAATTCTTCTGTAATTTCATTTATATCTACAATCTCATCCCTGCTAATTTTACTTGAGCCAAGCAAAATATGATAATTTCGGCTAAAGCTCTGGTATGTCCATGCTAAATTCTGATACTTAAACTGTTCATATGTCATGCCCATCATAAACTTAAATATATCAGGCAATTTTGCATCTTTGATATATTCGCTATTGGAATGCTCATTCTCATATCCTCTATACAAATTTACCACCGTACCAGCCTTTTCTCTTGTCATAATTTCTTTTCTGTAATCATTTGCACTGACTATAGAGACATACGCCATATTTTGAATATCCCATGCTGACAACATTACCTGCACTTGCCGATGTATAAATCCATGTAAGATAGCATTCAATGGAAATGTAATACTACACTTTAATTCATCTTCTGACTTATTTTGCTGATTCTTATATAGTTCGATTGATATTTCTGAGAAAAAATAGATAAAATCTCTTGTCGAATAATTCTTAATAAAACTCACAAAATCTTTCAATTAGTATCCACCTTTCCTATGCATCTTTTCCACCACTTCATACTTTTAGTAATAGTTTTCCTCTGCCTCTCCAAAGAATACAGACGCTATGTACTTAACAATATAATTAAAAAAGAATATTGCTGTTTCCTCAAAAAATACAAATAGAAAAACCCCTATTCCTTGTATAGCATATATTTCACCGATGATAGACAAAATAACTGCTTCTGCGCATAAAAAGATTATTTCAAACAAATCTGTCTTCTTTTCTTTACAAATCCAAAACTTATATGCCATAACAGCCATTCCACTTGTTACTATTGCACCAAAAATAGTTCCACCTATTTCTTGGAATGAGAGCATTGTTAATAAAACACTTTTTAAAATCAGTAATATGCTTTCTGTACTTCCTCCAGTGTCTTCACAACTTTCTGCCAAACCATATACAATGTAGACAAAAGTCAAGATAAAAACCATCACTCCCGTATTACTATCTAATTCATAGGAATTCAAGCCCGACCACAATATTGTTAGTCCGAAAATAATTCCGATATCTCTTAAGATTACTTTGACTCGCATTTCTGAATCCCATATTTTGTATTTCAATAATCCAAATCGAAATGCAAATCCTAGTCCTGCTGGTATCCAGTACCATGATACACTCCAAATCCATTCCCATCCGCGCATTATTATCTGATTAAGTAATTCTTCAATTGCACTCATCCGATCACTCCTATCCTATGTTGCCGAAAGAGGGTCTGGCCCCAGATATCTTACTAAATATCCCGCCTTATAATGCGAAGTCTGCGATGCAATCATCTATCATGGCATGCATCGTGTAGTTTTTTACTCGGAAGTCTTTTAGTACTTTTTTAACTCTTTTTCTATCCGCATCGGAAAAACAGCTGACATGCCACGATGCATTTCTTTTTCTCTGGTCATGCCCGTAGTCAACATAATCCATATAATCCAATATGGAATGACAGCCTTCTGGAATTGGAACACCATATTGTTTTGACAATTCGTTCAACACATTTTGAGTTCTTCCTGCCTGCTCAAGCCAAAATCTCTGCATTACAGCATCTTTCGCATCTCTTTCCGAATATGGCAATGTGTCTTTATCTTCATTTGCAAAGATGTCTTCTACACTTGGAAGCATACGCCTTCTGTGGTGCGTAGCATACTGAAAATTTCGCACCATAAAATCCAAGAAGCACTGCTCACCGCCATCTTTCTCAAAAGATTGCAAAAGGCCTAGATTGATGTGTCCTACAGCAGACAATTTTTCATAATTGCATCCACATTGCATATTCCGCAAGAACTGCGCATCCGTTCCAGAGGAACGGAGCGCCATTCTGCTTTAAACTGAGCAAAGCTCAGCACGTTTATTAGTTACCATTATTTACTCTGCGATCCCTGCCAGGAAATTCAAGACGATATGCCTTGGATGTCATTCGGCTTAAGCAGGCATCCGCATAGGTGGAATCCCCAAAAAGTTGATACCATCCGGATACTGGAATCTGAGAGATTATAATAGTTGCCTTGCGGCAGTCTCTGGACTCGATGATTTCAAATAAATCGCGGCATTTCTCGATGTCCAGATCCATTAAGCCGAAATCATCTATCACCATGAGATCATAAGCTGCCATTTCATTCGAATACTCAAAGTAAGTACCTTCCTGCCTGGCATGATCTGATTCCTTTAAGAGTGTGTTCGCACGTATGTATTTAACAGTACGGTTCTGATGCATTGCTGTGATACATAAGGCGCAGGCGATGTGCGTTTTCCCAGCACCGGCCCCTCCGGTCATCAGCAGGTTATTCGGCTCATCGATCCAATCACACTTGGCCAGAAGTTCTATGACGTGTGTATTCAGCTGACGTTCTGGATCATAGATTGAACTGTCAAGATCAGCTGCAGGATATTTCAGGGTCGCTTTCTTCATGAGACGTTTAAACTTTTTACTCTCACGCTGATCCCACTCCTGATTTACAATAGCAGCAAAGCGGACTTCAAATGGTTCGAGACCTGTGTTTGGTTCCAGCAGCTGCTTTTCAAATGCTTCAGCCATACCGGACATGCGAAGTTTATACAGCCGATCCATGAGTATGTTCTGTTCCTTTGTGAGTTTATCGTTATAAAGATAATCTTTTAATCTGTATGCCATAGTACGTCACCCTTACTTATAGTAGTCCTTTCCTCTGATATTTTCATGGTT
>NZ_QTVL01000007.1:86186-222887 GCF_003460565.1 Blautia sp. AF32-4BH
GCCATAGTACGTCACCCTTACTTATAGTAGTCCTTTCCTCTGATATTTTCATGGTTGGGCAGTGTTCCTGGGTAAACGGTAGAATACGAGTACCTTGACAAATAGCAGACCGCTTTTGCGGTCTGTTTATTTTCCGCTGGCTTTTTGCGGCTTTCTAATGTTTTCGGGCAACATATCTGACCATGGCAGAAGTTCTGCAAGAAAATCTGTGTTTTTGTCATCTACATGTTTGGGAATCTCCGTAAGCAGATATTCGAAATAATCGAAAGGTTTCAGGTTATTCGCCTTTGCAGTTTCTGCGATACTGTAGATGATCGCTGAACTATTGGCTCCATTGACCGTATCGATCATCTCCCAGTTTTTCTTCCCTATACAGAATCCACGGATCGCACGTTCGCTGGCATTGTTGTCTATTGGAACATCCCCATCTTCCAGAAAAACTTTCAGGTAGCTTTCCTGGTTCAGTGCATATGTAAATGCTTCCCGTATTTTACCGTTCTTTGGAATCTTAGGTTCATTCTGTTTCAGGTACACAAAGAAAGCATCCACCAGTGGTTTTACCACAAGCTGACGCTGCATGAGCCTGTCTTCCGTAGAAAAATCAGACAGTTTTCCCTCTTCCCGGTAAATGGCCTGTATCTGTTTCATGATCAGATGCAGGATTGATTCCTTTCGGTGTGCTTTTGGTATCACTTCCAGTGCATCGTTAAACCTGCGCCTGCAGTGAACCCAGCAGCCTGCAATCTTCAGATTTTCACGCTCCTTTTCCAATGTATGATATACCTGGTACCCATCCGTAACACAGATCCCAGTGTAATCCCTCAGGAATTCCCGGGGATGGGATGCATTACGCGTTTTCTGGTATTCATAAAGGATGATCTGACGATCCCGGTACATAAAGCCGGACCGGTACACCCACATGTAACTCTGGCTGCCGGCAGGACGCCCGTCCTTATTTACAAGTACAGGAGTCTCATCTGCCTGTATCACATGATAATCATACAGAAGTTTATGCAGATAATCATACATGGTTCCCAGATATTCTTCCCCAAGACGGATCATCCAGTTCGCCATGTTCTGTCTGGTAATGGCAAGCCCGTACCTTTCGAATTCTTTTTCAAGACGGTAGAGAGGTACCGCATTTACATACTTGCCATTTATGACTGCCGCAGCAAGGGACGGGGATACAAGGCTTCCATGAAGCAGATTTCTGGGATGGGGTGCCTTTATCATGTGTTCATCCAGTTTACTGGAATAAACGCCGATATGATGTTCCTCTATCACGACACTGGCCGGAATGAACTGATAACATCGGGAAATGGCATCCGGAAGCTGTTTCCATCCGTTTTCACCAAACTCAGCCGTCAGTTCTTCCTCTTTCAGATAGTGATCAATACGTTTTACTGTCAGCCCTGCTATATCAGCCGCTTTTTTCCCTGGCTGTTTTTTCTTTTTGGGTGCTTTCAATTCCAGGTCATCAGGTTCCGGTGCATCCAGGTCGCAGACTGCCTCTGCTTCATTAAAGAATACGATAGTCCCGTCTACTTCCATGAAACGTATCTGTTCAGAATCCGCCATTTTTTCGCTGGATCTGCCAAAACGGTTCTTCTGGAAAAGGACCATCTGTTCCATCATCAGCTGCATCCTGTCATTTAAGGCCTGCGTTTGCCTGGACAATTCTTCCATCTGTCCCTGCATCCCAAGAAAAAGCTCTATCAGCAGATCCTTATCAAACTTATTCAGTTGTTCTTTTGTGTACTTGATCGTCATAACCGGAACTCCTGTCTTTATACTGATTCCGATTATAACAGAATTTTTGTATTTCCGCCAATCCTTCAGATATGGGCTTTCGTCATAATGACGGTGGATAATACATCTGGAAAGCCGTTGTTTTACAGCTTTTCAGATGTATTATCCACAACAGTTTTTCTATTCACACGATAACAAATGGAATGAGAAAAGACTGTTTGTGGATAACCTTTTTCATCCGGTTGATACACATCATTTTTACAGTTTTGGTACTTTTTTATTTTCGGCATTTTGCACAGGCTACATAATGCGGGGTGTCTCTTTCAGCTCAGAGATCGGATGGCGTGCAACGATCTCCAGTCCCTGCATCAGCATACGGTACTGGTCGTCTGTGATCGCCATTGCCTCATCTGCCGAACGGGGCCACCGGAATGCACCATTATCGAGTCTCTTGTACATAAGGAGAAAACCATCGCCTTCCCAGAGCAGTGCTTTGATCCGGTCACATCTTCTTCCACAGAAAAGAAACAGTGTATTTTTGTCGTAAGGATCAAGCTTAAACTGAAAGCGTACGATCGTTGCCAGTCCATCGATCCCACGACGGAGATCCGTAAATCCCATCGCCAGATACACCTTTTTAAATCCGGAAGCATCTGCATCATTCAGCATGGGTAAAAGCCTTTATGAGATGGCAGAGCATTTCCGGTGAAGTACCGGAAAATATCTCAGCTGACAGTCCCCTGGTATTTTTAATACGGATCATTGGCAGAGTTCCTGCCGAAATGCATGTACCGGATTCTTTTGGAGTATCTGTTTTCTTTGGATCTGGTGCAGGTGCGGGCAGTTCCACAAAAGCAGTGGTTTCTGTGTCCTGCATCTGATCCAGGCATATCTGCCTGACACGCCGGAGACGGTAATAATAGTTGGCTTTTGTAAGATTATTTTGGGTACACCAGGTTTCAACATCCATCCCTTTGGGACGATTCTGACAATTCCGGATCTGTTCTGCCCATTGTCGGATTCTGACCTGCTGAGCTACAAGGCTGGTTTGCGTAGCCATAATATTCCTCCTCTGAATCATAGTCAGTTAAAAAAGTTAAGTACTAAACTTTTTTGACTATGTTATTTTGTTGAGTATGATTATGGCATAACTTGAAGTGAATAAAAAGGTACTCGTATTCTACCGTTTACTGATTTAATGACCTCTTTTGAAAAATTTTTTAAATTTTTTCGGGTATGAAAAAAGCCCGCACAAAACATATAGTCTGTACGAGCCTTTAAAGCTAAAACATAGTAATATTGTATCATTAAGAATCACAAATCACAAGTGATTTGTGATTAATCACTTGTGATTTGTGATAAGTGATTTGTGATTAATATATAAAAGCCCTCTTTAAAGGGCTTTTATGTTTTAATGGAAAAAGAGATAAAATCAATATATCCCTTTTCCCCAATTTTTACAACGGCATTGTAGGGCTTTTTCTCTTTGTTTTTGATTCCTTTTACCAGGGTTTCTTTTCCCTCCAGTAATTCTTTTACATTCGTTTTGGTTAGTTTTTTCTTTCTAAAATGTTCAGCTAAAGTAAACTTACATTCAGGATAATTTGAACAACCATAAAACGATTTTTTTAATACAATATTGTTGCCACACTTAGGACATTTTCCTACAAGGGGTCCCGAGCGCTTAGTGGGAATTTGTACCCCTTATCGATACAAATTCCCCGTAGGCGCTAGGGACCTCTTTAGCTTCTTGGAAGCTGTCAGTAGTATATCTAATAATTTATCTCCATTCCCTTTAGTAACGTGTAACTTTCCAAATTTAAAAAAGCGACTCATAGAATTATTTCCTCCCGTTAAATAATAGATAACTATTAAAAATAGACAATACTTGCTCATAAGTAATGGTACTTAAATTGTTTACTTTGGCGTGTTCCATTGCTTGATGAAACTGATTTTTAGTAAACAGTTGACGATATTCTCGATTGACCCATTTTGAAACAAAGTACGTATATAGCTTCCAATATTTATCTGGAACATCTGTGGTATGGCGGGTAAGTTTTATTAAGACACTGTTTACTTTTGGTTTAGGATGAAAGCATTCCGCTGGCAGCTTAAGCAATTGCTGAATCGAGACTTGAGTGTGCAAGAGCAACCCTAGTGTTCGGTGAATATCCAAGGTACGCTTGTAGAATCCTTCTTCAACAATCAGATAGATGTCAGACGCACGGCTTTCAAAAACCACTTTTTTAATAATTTGTGTGCTTAAATGGTAAGGAATATTCCCAACAATTTTATACCTCTGTTTGTTAGGGAATTGAAACTGTAGAATATCTTGGTGAATTAAAGTGACACGAGTATTCAGTTTTAATTTTTCTGACGATAAGTTGAATAGATGACTGTCTAATTCAATAGACGTTACCTGTTTACTTATTTTAGCCAGTTTCGTCGTTAAATGCCCTTTACCTGTTCCAATTTCGTAAACGGTATCGGTTTCTTTTAAATTCAATTGTTTTATTATTTGGTTGAGTACTTTTTCACTCGTTAAAAAGTTTTGAGAATATTTTATATTTTTGTTCATGTAATCACTCCTGAAGTGATTACATCTGTAAATAAATACAGAAGTTAAACGATTTGTTTGTAATTTTAGTTATCTGTTTAAAAAGTCATAAGATTAGTCACTGGTAGGAATTAATCTAACGTATTTATTTATCTGCGTAATCACTGTTTTTAGTCTGTTTCAAAACAGTAGATGTTTTATCTACATTACGCATTTGGAATACCAACATGACGAATCCCTCCTTCTTAATTACAAATTTTTAGCATCTAATTTAACTTCAATTCCTATTATACAAAATTTTAAGATAACAGTCAAGAACATATCTGCACAAGTTGTAGATATACCATAAATGCTGATAATCAACATGATTACGCTTACCATCAAATAAGTAAGTGTTTCTTGCTTATTAAAATTATCCATAGTACAACGTGAATTCCAGAGAAAAAGAGAAATCGCACCAAGAATAATACTTAAAACAAAAATGACATTTCTTTTTTTACTGTCACGGAACATTTTCTTTTCATTTTGTTTGTCAAAATAAAGAAAATCACGTATCGTCATTTTACTTATTCTTCTTAATAGATTAAGCAAAACCAAAACATAAATAGTTAAAAAATAAATTATCAATAGTCCAATAGAAACGAAATTCAAAGAAATAAAGAGAGTTTTTGGAATACCCAGTAAGTTTACAATTACTAACGACACAAACTGGCTGAATAAAAAGCCAATAGGAATAGCTAATACAAATGCTAAAATTCCCAACAGTATATTTTCAATTACAACTAAGTGGGCAATTTCTTTTTTCTTAATGCCAAGAAGCATATATGTTCCTAATTCTTTACTTCTTTTTTCAAACATAAATTTCGTTGTATAGTTGATCAAAAAGCATATCACAAAAATAATAAGAATATTTACAGCGAACAATGAATTCTTAAATGCATCCATACTGGAACATAACTTTACAATTTCATCAGAATTTGCCACCAAATTAAAAGCAAATATAAGAGAAAAGGATGCAGTAACGGTTATCAGATAAATCAAATAATCTTTAATATTTCTTTTTGTATTTCTATACGCTAACTTACCTAACATTTCCCACTTCACCTCCGAGCAAGGTTAATATATCCAGTATTTCATTGAAGAAATCTTTTCTGCTTTTTTCCCCTCTGAAAATTTCATTGAATATTTTACCGTCTTTCAAGAACAAAATACGTTCACAGAAAGACGCACTAAACGGGTCATGTGTTACCATTAAAATAGTAGCCTGCATTTTCTTGTTGATTTCAGACATTGTTTCCAGTAATAATCTGGAAGCTTTTGAGTCCAAAGCTCCCGTCGGTTCATCAGCTAAAATCAGTTTCGGTTCATTGATTAAGGCTCTAGCACAAGCACAACGCTGTTTTTGTCCGCCAGAAACTTCATAAGGAAATTTCGATAAAATATCACGAATACCCAATTTATCGGCGATAGCATGAACTCTTTTCTCAATATCAGTAGGGTTCTGTTTGTTGATAACCAATGATAAAGAAATGTTTTCTCCAATCGTTAAAGTATCTAAAAGGTTGAAATCTTGAAAAATGAACCCTAAATTTTCACGTCTGAAATCAGCAAAATCTTTATCCTTGATTTTGGTAATATCTTGATTATTGACTGTAATGTGTCCGCTGGTTACAGTATCAATCGTAGAGATACAGTTTAATAGGGTAGTCTTTCCAGAACCACTAGCTCCCATGATTGCGACAAATTCGCCCTTATCTACATACATAGAAATACCGTCTACTGCCTTTGTGATATTTCCAGAGTTACCCCCGTAGTATTTTTTTACTTGCTCTAAATTTAAAATGTGTTCCATTAAAAATCGCTCCTTTCTTCCTGCCACATTTATTTGTTTTGGAATACAATTAAATTATAGCAAGGGCAGTATTCAATTACACTTACAGTTTTGAAAGTAAACAGAGAGTAAAAGAGCCGTGATAATGCAGATCACAATTTTGTGAAGCATTTCCACGACCCTTTTATTATAATTTTGCCTTTGTCTTTTTCGTAATGATATAAATATATTCTTCTGGTGTAGGGCGTTTATTCCCAAAATACTTTTTGAAATTTGCCTGCACCTCTGGGTCGGTGCTATTCATAGCTTCATCAATCGTAGCTTCAATATCCGCCCGAACATCAGCCAATGATACACCGCCAGCTTTTGCACCAGCTTTCAATGCCTTTTTTATATCTCTTTTGTTCAGTCCTATCATATTCATACCTCAATTCTACTTTTTAAAGCTAATAAGTTTTCCATTGTATTTTACAATGATGAATATGATATAAAACACTCCTACAACAATCAAAATAAGACCTATGTAATAGCCTAATTCAGAATGAGAGATTAAATTGATAATCGGCATAACAAGAATACCAATACTAACCAGTAAAGTGCCTATTCCTATTTTTTTTGTAAACACCTTTTTATCTTTAGGGTCAAGTTGTGTATAATGATAACCATGTAATAAAGTAATATTCTCTTTTATACCTATTTGATAAGATGTAAAAAGTAAAAACAATCCTATAACTATTTCAACAATCAATTCCTCTAATTCCATAATCGTTCTCTCCTTTAATCAAAATAAAATAATTCTTCAAATTTTTTATCTAAAGCTATACAAAGCACTAATGCCAATTTTGCTGTTGGATTAAATTGTCCAGTTTCAATAGAACTAACTGTATTCCGAGAAACCCCGACTAGTTCAGCTAATTCTGTTTGTGATAATTTTTTTTCTTTTCGTACAGTTTTTAATCTGTTTCGCAAAATTAAATGTTCGTCCATTCTATAAACCTACCATTAAAAATTTATAAAAGTAATACCCCATAAATAGAAAAAAGAATAAAGCAATAACAAATTTGGATTTATTTTTTGAAATATGTGCTTCATAACCCATAGAGCCAAATGCCACAGACCCAATAATTGTCATTATGTCATAGTAAGGTTCTTTACAAACTGCTTTAATGAAAAGAATTAAAATGCAGATAAATAAAACAAACATTAAGCCAAAAGATTTCCCTTGAAGTTTAATATGTTTTTCGTATTCATCAAGATATAGATTCTCTTTTTTGTTTTGTGATAGTATTTTTTCTTTATCCATTATATAACGCTCCCTTCAAATAATACCAAGTACACTTGTCATTTATATTATAGCATTCGGTCATTACAAGTCAATATTTTTGCACAGTTTTCTTGTCGTTTTGTAAAAGCGTGCAAATCTGATAGGAAATGCACGCTATATCATTTATCCTACAATCTTCCAGTTACTATCCTTATGTAGCACAAGCTCATACTGCGATACCTGCGTCGCTTTTGTCTGATTATCAATGAATTTTACCGCAACCTTGACTTTCACATTGTCGCCGTCCTTTATAAAGATAGGGTTTACCAGTTCAGAATAAAGGTAGTCCCTGCCGATAGGTTCAATCACATTTCCCAATACATAGTAAGCAAGCTCTTTTTCCGTCGCTGTTGGGTACAGCTTAAAGAATGTTTCCAGAAAAGCGGTAGCGTCATTTACCGTATCAGCGTCCACGCTTGCGTCTGCTTCTGGTGTCTTAGGCTCATAGTCTGATTTTTCAACTGCTGGTGCAAGGGTAGGGTTTTGAACGATTACCATATCCCCGTCTGCGTCCACATAGACTTTTACAGTATAGGTTGCTTTCACATTGCTTGTCTGTTCTCCCTCTTTTATCTGCTGATCTACTTCGTAGGTAGCAGAAAAAGTGTCCGCTCCCGATTGCTCGATATGCCATACAATCACATCTGTAACCGTGGAGCTGGTCGGTATATCGGTTCTAATGGTGTCTACATTTAAGTCCTGCAATTCCTTTGTCAGATAACCGCTGATTGCCTGCGTCCTTGCTTCGATAGCTTCTTTGCTGTTATCCCATGTGTAATAGGACTTCGCAAAGTTTTTCACGAAATTTTCTATCCCGTTGGTGTCCTGCAAGCAAAGTTCAATGATTTCTTTTTCATGGGTGGTGTGCTGGTCGATAGCCGTAAAATTCTTATACACCCCAAAGCTCACGCTTGCGACAAGCACCACCCACAACGCAATCACGGTTTTCTTATGTGTGCCTACCTTGACAGTACGCACCTTTTTTTCTTTTGGTTCTTTGATAGTTTCTGTCTGTTTCTTATTCTTCTTAAACATATTTTTCAAGTCCTTTCTATTGTTTTACTCGTCCTGCACCGATTAAGTGCTGTTGCCAGTAACTACTACTTAGGTCTGCATATCCTATCGGGTCGCCTGCGTGGTACATCTGTGTCGGCGAAACAAGAATACCGACGTGTGTTACATACGAACCAGCGTTATAGGTGGAATGGAAAAACACCAAATCGCCTGCTTTTGCCTGCGAGAGTGGCAGATGTTGGGTTGCGTCATACTGTGCTTGTGCTGTTCTCGGTAAGGAGATACCAGCTTTTCCATAGCACCATTGCGTCAATCCCGAACAATCAAAGGAAGTATTCGGGTTACTGCCACCATACACATACTTCCAGCCTTGATATTTCAACGCTTCATTCATTACCTTTTGTGCCAGTTCTCCCGATACCTGCGGAACTGCTAAATACTGATTGACTACTTCCACATAGAACATATTTCCATAGCCATACCGCCAGCCCCCATTCTTAGCAACGGCTATCGGGTTGGTGTAGGTTACTTTCTTTCCACCCGATTTCTCACGGGCGAAGCTCTCTGCAAGATTAAAAGTGTGTTTTTTTCCTTTTCCTGCCACATATCCCACATAGCCACCGCCATAGTTATAAGACTGTATCGCTACATTCAAGTCGTCGATACCTTGATTTTTGCAGGAAGAAAGCAGGGACGCAAAATACTTACACCCCTGCTTGATTGAGCTTTCCGTATCTAAGGAATTAGGCGGTAAACCAAGACTTTCCGAACTCTGCATAACATCTTCTGCCGTACCGCCACTTTCTACTTGAATGATAGCAAGTAACACATTGACATACTCGGAGATACCGTTTTCTCTGGCGTATTTTTCTACCATAGGCTGATGTTTCAAGACTTCTGCGGATAGGTTCATACCCGTAATGCCAGAAGAAAAATTGCTGTTCTCGTCGTCGCTGTCCGCACTAATGAGGACGCCAAAGAAAAGCACCAGAGAAAAGAGGATAGGAAACAGACTGCCAATGATAGCGATATGTTTCAGTTTCATTTTTTCTTCTGTCCTTTCTTCGTTACAAGGTTACGGGTTTTCTCTATGGTCTGCTGGTTCTTCTGGACGCTCTGGGTCTGCTGAACCTTTATCCTGCGGTCTTTGGTGTCATTCTGGCGTGTTTCCTGCGATACCACTTTTTCTACATTCTGCCTATGTACTGTCTGTGTAGGCTGGGGTGCTTTCTTATCAGAAGCACCAGAAGATAACGGACGCTCTTTGATAACATTTGTCTTGACTGGCTCACTTGCTTTCGGAGTTGGAGCTGTGGCTGGGCGTTTGACTTCCTGCATTTTTTCAACACTCGGCTTTGGAATGGTTGAAGCTGTGACTGGTCGCTCATGGGGACGGGTAGCTCCCGTTGTCGCTGATCCGTCAGCCTTTCGCTGTACCTGCCTTGCTTCTTGTGCCTTTTGAAGCTCCATACGTTTGTCAGCGATATTTTTCTTACGCTGTTCCTGCTTTTCCAAGCGTCCCGTCTGTCTGGACTGCTGTTCCTGCACCATGCCACGCTTGAAGTCGGACACGCTGGACTTTGCCTTTTCCTTTGCGGAATACACCGCATAAGCGGTCTGTGTCGGCATATCCTTGATATTCTCTTTGACAGCGTTTGCCTTGTCTTTCACTTTATTTTTCGTATCTAAAACAGCACCGACTTTTGAACCTGCACGCTGTCCCATGCTGGAAGTGGTATTGCCCCGATTTTCTTTAGAAGCCGTATTTTTTCTTTCGGCTCTCTTGCCAGCAACGGCACTTCCAGCCACCGCACCAGCTACACCGCCCGAAATACCGCCAGCACTTACCGCCCTTGCAATACGGTGTTCCATACGCCTAGCCCGATGTCGCATAAACAGATACGGTCTGCGGAATATGCGTCGTCCCATGCTTTGACTGTCGCCAGCATTAAGTGAGAACATACTCATTAAGTCGCCCAGCTTCATGTAGATACCAGCGAAACATACTATCTGCAAGAACGCCACCATAAAGAATGGGTAGTCTGTGGAAATGTTGTAAAACATACTGGAAATACTAAATGCCACCGTTACAATGAGCGTTATTCCTGCCCGTGTCATTATGGTATTAAATACTCTCACGATTGCCTGCTTTGCCATGCTTTCATAGCTCGGTATCATGGAAAGTAAAAAACTGATAGGTAAAAACATTGCAAAGATAATAAAAAGTATCTGGCTGAACAACATCATGCCCGTAAGCAAGAATACAAATATCGTGATACCCAAGTTAAAGAACAAGAGGAAGAACACCATACCCAAACGGTTCACGACCTGCGGTATTGTCAGATTGTTATTGTCGTTGTCCTCGATTTCTGTTTTCACGACTTCCTCTCTGGTTTTCCCGTCCTCGTCCTCTGGACTTGCCGATACGAGAGCTTCTACACGGTCTGTCCCGATTTCTTCTGCGTTGCTGTTCCCGAATTGAAGCAAGAGCCACGGCTGTTCCACTTGAATAGAAAATAGGCTGTCCCGTATCAAGTCCACGCTGTCCTTACCCTCGCTGTCGGAGTTAGGGAGCATGATTTTTGTTCCCAAATCCAAAGAAGCGGTACTGATGTCTGATGAAAATTCATTTATCTTCTTGATATAGTCGGGAGCATAAGCAATAAATGAAGCGGACAGCACGAACACCACCACAAAGTTGATAACAGCGTGAAGTGCTTTGCTGGTTTCCCGTTTTATCAGTCCCGTATAAGCAACGTACATTCCCACCACTAAGATAATGAGAAGCAGGAAACCAACATAGAAGCCCGTAGAAGAAAAGCCGTTCTCGGTAACGCCTGCAAGGGTCTGTATGCTCTTTCCGATACTGTCTGCCATATCATTGATGAAGTCCAGCTTATAGGCTTCCTGCACCACATAGCCCGTTGCATTACTCAAATACAAACTGATAGTCCAGACAAAGTTGGTAATGCAGTACAGCCCGTATTGTACCGATTTTCCGATACCGTCGAGCCAGTTCCACGGAAGCCACGACCAGCTATTATCGACGAAAAAATCAAGCTGGTAGTTGGAAAGGGGATATTTTGAATAAAGATTTTCTGCGTTTATGGTATCGTCTACAAGCCCCGTCGCATGAGCCACCGTCCCCAAAAGTGAAAGCAGGATAAGGGAGAGTGCCACCACGAACAGAGCCATTTTGAGAAAGTGGAAAATCTTCTTTTTTGTGAACACACCTTTTATCCTTTCTTTCATCACTCCACCTCATTTCTCTGTACGGGCGGTCTGGTATCAAAGGCGTGTAGCAGTTCTTCAAAGACTGGGTGTATCTGCACCACACCGACACGCCCGTATAAGTCCTGCAATAAGCATTGTCCGTTCTCCAAATCACGCAAGCGTTTCTGGTTGTTCTCATCGTCCTTGTCGATACCGAAAAACTCTAAGGTCTGCTTTATCTCGTTTATATCCGTGCTTCTAAATGCAAACTTTAAGCCGATATTGTTTTTCAGACTTTCCTTTGACACGTCATAGGCAGACTGGGTAACGAAATAAACGCCTGCCTGCATAGCTCGCCCAGCACGAACCAGCTTATTTGATAAGGTTTCTCCTTGTGCCACATTTAAGAACGCCCACGCTTCGTCTAAATCGACAATCTTAAAAATGCTTCTGTCCGAATGGATAAAATCAAGGGCAAAGGTACTAATCACAATCAGCATAGACACAGACAACAATTCAATGGTCGTGTATTCTTCAAAAGTGGTATCTTTATCTGGCAGTACAAGGTCGGCTACTTGAATGATATTGAGCTGATTATCCAGACTGATAGCATTTTCTACCGTACCGTCTGAAAACAGCAGGTGTGCAAAGTCGTAGTCCGTGAAGCTGTCGATATGGTCTGCGATATTTCTTGATATGGGCGTATCTTCACGGCGTAGCTCGTCTATCACATGGAGCAAGCCCCGACTGTCGCTCTGGGTAACGGAGCGTACTGCCTTACGAAGTACGGGGAATTTTTCGCCGTCCCTTGAAGAAATACCCGTAAGGAATGTTAAGATGTCGATTGCCAGACTTTCAGCGTCTTTTACATTCTTCATAATCACAAACGGGTCAAGAAGCCCTGCATTGTCCTTATCGCTGGTAAGATTTACGATATTGATTTCATGTGCAATCTCTGGGAGCGTTTCTTTCCAGTTACCACGCTCACTTTTAGGGTCTAACAGAAGTGCTTGACCGCCAAACAGCACCGCATAATATACCAGAAGATTGTTACAGAACGATTTCCCACCGCCAAGCGAACCGACAAAAGCAGACGCTAAAGCGTTGGTAACTGTACCTTTTACACCTTGACTGGCAAGGGACGGTTGCAGGTACACATTTCTTCCCGTATCAACAGAATAGCCCATATAGATACCCGTAGTTTCTCCTAACTGCTGTGTCGCACCAAAGCCAAGCCCAGCTAAAAAATCTGATTTTACATACTGCACATAGTCATTGATATATCGCTTGCTGGCTGGTAAAAATTCAGAATGAAGCCCCAGCATATCCCCAGCAGGACGCACCAGCTTTACATTGAGGTCGTCGTAAAAGTCCTTGACTTCATCACAACGGCGTTTCAGCTCGTCAAGATCGGGTGCAGACACCCGTATGACGTAGCTTAACTTATACATACTTTCTTTTGTCTGGTCTAAATCAGTTTCCAGCTCGTCCACGCTGTCTAAAGCGTCCACCACATTTGAGCTGGTTTCACTTCCTGCTTGATAGGCGTGATTATCAAGGTCTTTCAGTTCCTTTTTCTTGTTGCGGACGGTCGTTAATGCTTTCCGATTTTCCACGATTTCTACATTCATGCTCGTATCAACGGGGAATGTGAATTGCTGTTGCTGGAAATAGAAGATTTCAGACGACGGAAAATCAAGCTCTCCTACAATCGCATTGACGGTAAAATAGGACACATAGCTTTCCTTGTCCTCATGTTCCAATCGTAAATACCGCTGGCTTTCCTCAATCACACACCTTGTCGGACGGATAAGGTCGTAGTATTTTATCAGCGTCTCTTTGTTCAATTTTTTCTTTGGTAGCTGGTACTCATAATCTTCATAAGCGATACCGTCCCTGCCGTAAAGATGTTCCATGAGATACCCAAAATCATGGATTTCCAAGCGACGCACCTTAAAGCGACGGGAGATTTTATTTTCCAGTAACTTTTCCATTTTTATGTAACGGTTGATTTCATCATTCGGCATGGAAACAAAATCATTCATCAGCGTGTGGTTCACTTCATGGAGAAATTCTGTGAACGTCAGCCACACCGATTTTTTGATGTTCTTCAGATTGAGCTGTTCTTCCGTAACCATGAGCTTAAAGCCAAGAAAAAAGCGGTAGTCCACTTGATTGTCCCCAATCATAGATACTAACGCTTCGGTCTGTTCGTCTATCTTCTGGCAGGCAACTTCCTTTAATTTTCCAGTTACCAGCTTCTTTGACTGTTCCTGCATACTGCGGATTGAGCTTTCTGTGGCAATCTGCAACGCATGAATTTTACCCTCACGGGACTGTGCGATAAGCTGTCGGAAACTGTCATGCACGATAAATTTCTGCTCTGCGGATAGAAAAGAATAGTTGTATGGTATCAGCTCATAGTAGGCGAACACCTCATTGTCCTTGTTCCAGACAAGGTTATTGTCAATATATTTTATCGGGAACATAGTTCACACTCCTTACTGCCGTGATTGTTTCATTCAATATCTGCTTATGCAGTTTTACGGCTTTTCCTGCATAAGTGATTTTTGGTCGCAGGGCATAGGTTATCTGTGATTTCAAAAAGCTGTACGGCTTCTTTCCGTCAAAGGTTTTCTGCGACATGAACCAAGTGAGAGCAACGGGAATACCAAAGTATTTGAGAAATGCTCCCTCAATCATGGAAAGTGGGGGAATATCCCCAAACAGAATGATGATAAATTCCGTAATCACAAACCATGTAATCTGTGTAAAAGTAACGGGAAAGGGTAAGTTAAAGTCATTGATTGCATACAAGACTTTTTCCACGTTCCAGATACCCGTGTAGCTTTTAATCTTTTTCAAGTTCTTTCAGCTCCTTTCAAAATAGAAAAGGACAGCCATTTTCAGACTGTCCCTTAAAGAGAAATACGCTGTCAGTAGCAACAATGCTTGTCGCTGATCTTCCAGCGTTAATATGGTATCTCGCACATACCTCGGCTTGTTTCAATAAAGCAACCGCCCATATCCAAATCTCGCCCGTAGGCTTCATAGTCAATGTAATTCTGTAAGCTGGGTGGAATGTCCCCAAGTGCCTGCAATTCGTCTATGTAGTAGTAGGCAACATCTGTCATGGTTTCACAGTCGGGATAATAGTAAATATCGTCCTTATGTTCCACGACTTCTTCCAGCGTCCCATAGTGGCTGATAAATTCGTCCAGACACTCTACAATATAGTCGGGAAGTTCCTCTATCATTTCATACATCTCATTGAGTTCTTCAATGGAAACATACTCGCCAATCGCAATGGGAAAGTTGTCGGTATCATGGATAGCGTATTCCTCATACTGTTCATTCAAGCCGATTTTTTCTTTCACATCTTCCTCGTCAATGGGGAACGTGAACCAAGCACCGACTAAATAGCCCTCATTGTATTTGCCAAGATTAGCAATATAAACCGCCATATCATCAATCATAAGCACCACCTCATTTCCTACTCTGGCAGTTCAAAGATACCGTGTTCTGTTACTAAAAATTTCCCGTGTTCCTGCAAGTGAGAAGCGTAGGCTTCAAAGTCAAAGTAGTATTCTTGACAGTCCTCGGATAAATGCTTGAACATCGGGTCGTTCATCAGCTTTTGCCTTGCAACATCTATCATGCTTTTACAGTCGGGATAAACAATAATCACGTTCCTGCAAATATAAAGTGCTTCTAAATTTTCAAACACCGTAAGTAGTGATACATATTCTTCCTGCATATCACTTGAAAGCTGGCGGTACATAAAATCTAATTCGTTGAGCTGGTACACGCTGGTGTGTTCGTGGACTTCATCAGCATAAGGCAACACCTTTTCGATAATACGATAATCCCCACTTTCTGCACCGATACCTAACTTTTCTTCAAACTCGGCAACATCTATCGGCAGGTCGAACCAGTATGATATTGTTTCTTCGCCAGTTGTTCCTCTCGTTTCCACCAGCACCCTTGTTTCCTGCATTGTTCCTCACGTCCTTTCTGTTGCTTCATCACATCTTTTAAGCTCTGGTACGACATACCAAACACATACTTTGAAAAATCTTCTAACTGTTTTATATCATAATTCGTAAGCGGTAATCGCTTCATTTCATGCCACACTTTACGCTTGTAAGAGGGCAGGTTAGAAATATAATCACAGCCGACGTTTGCCTGCATATCCTTAAAAATATCGCTCATTTCATCACTCCAATCTGATTTTAGGTAAGAAAAAAGCAGTCAATCCTAAGACTAACTGCTTTATGTATATGGATATAATTTGATTAAGTTTTAAAACCAGTTTGTTTTTTCATCTCTAAATTGAGGGTTATCGCTGTGTTGATATGGATTATAGTTATTCAGATTGCAACCATATTCTTTTAATGATTTGATTTTGTTATCTTCTGTCCATTCAATTAAGGAAATACCGTCAAATTCTTCAACGCTTCCCGTATTCATTTCATTTTTAAAATACCATTCTACGACAGTTTGATTTTCTTTATGAAAGAACTGTTTAATATCCCAAATAATGACTTTACCACGAGTATTCCATTCATTAAACCAATGTTTTACTGTTTTAAGATTTTCATATTTAGGACACCAGCTTTCCGTATAAACAACATCTTCTGTAAAAATTTTATCTATTCCTAAGTCTTGCTGTTTCAACCACATATCAAACCATAAACGAATAATTTTTTCTCTCTCATTCAAAATAGAACACCTCGATTACTTCTTTTTTCACATTATAGCACCCATACATCAGCCCCACAATAAAATTTTATGCACCGATAATCTTATTGAACAGCTCTAACAGTACATCTTTCACACCGCCAGCATTGAATACCAAGCCGACAGCAATCAAGGCAACTACCAAGAAACCGATAAGTTTTGAAAACTCACGCTTGAACCCTAAGTAGATACCGATAACCACAATCGACATAAGCACTAAGCTCTGTGCGTTGCTTAAAAACCATTGATACAAATTTTGCCCGAAATTCATGTTATTTGTCCTCGCTTTCTTTTAATTTCTTCATTTCATAGTCAGCTCCTTTGCCAACACTTAAAATACACATCAAGGCTACGCCGATACCCGTTCCAACAGATACCAGCAGGAAGTCTTTCAATAATTCCCACATTTTTTCATCACTCCTAACTTTCTACTAAATCTTTTGCAGGGGTCGTCTGCTGTTTGATTATCATTTCATGCTTTTCTGTGAGCTTTGCCTGCTGTTCGATAGTTTTCATGTAGTCTGTTCCGTTTCCCTTATCAATCCTTTTCAGCATTTTCAAGGTCGGTGCTACCTGCCGTTGTACCCACCGCAATGTACGGTCTAAGGTGTAAGGCTCTGGCTTTGTCGTCAGCTTCAAGCTCTGTCTGTTATCGCCGATAAACCACGCCCAGCGGTCATTGAGTTTCCAGTCATTTTTTCGCTTGTCTGCTTCTTCATCAACAAACCGCACATACTGGTTGATGATAGAAAAGGCAGTCTGCTCTGCGTCATAATAGGTCAGCAAATCTCGTACTGCATAATAGGCACGTTCATTTCTAAGCCGTATCTCAAAACGGTTGATAATGTCGGCTTCTTCCAGCGGTGTCCCTAACTTGACGTACTGCTCATAGTCCTTTTCATAGATACAGAAATACACATCTGATTTTAGCGAACCAAGATAAAGGGTGCGTCCCATATATTCTCTGTCGTCCTCTCTATGCTTGATAAGCTCGCCCGACTGATAAAACTTATAACTTCTGGACTTTCCGATATATTCCCGTTTCCTGCATTTTTCCGCAAGCTCTGGAATATCCAAAATACCCGTATGGTCGTTGATAGCAAGGTCGATACGCTTCATCACGCCACCGTCTATGAGTGCGTCCATGAGAAAGTCATACCAACTTCTTTGTTGTGCCAGCAGGTAACTTTCAAACTGTCGGCAACCACGCCCCTTTAACTCTAAAAGGACACCTTTTTCTTCGTCAGCCGACGTATAGATAAAGATGTCCCCTAAAGAATAATGCTCCGTATAACTGTAATGTCCGTAATCTTCATGGAGCATATAATTGATATTCAGTTTTAATATATCTTTGATGATGTGCTGTATATCCAGCGTGGGAAAACGAATTTTCACATAATCAAACAGCATGGTAAGCGGTACTTCTGGATTGAACCTTGCCAGTTCCTTATGCAGAGTTTCCAGAAGTTCCTTTGACGGCTTCATTTTTCCACTTTCTATCTTGTTGAAATATTCCCTTGTGATACCAGAAGCCACCGCCAGCCTGCCTTGTGAGATACCGTAAGCAATCCGTTTCTCCCGTAATTCTTTTATCCGTTGTTCTTCATTCAGAACCATACCCCCAATCTGTAAAGTGTGAAGTTTTTTAAGGCGACTTCACAGCCGATTTTTGCTAGAAAACCATGCCAGAAGCCTTATGTTTCCTATGTTTTTTGTCTATTGTCTATTTGCAAACGTACCCCTCTGTTAGATACCGAGGGGTTTTACCTGCTGGCGTGGCTGACGCCACACCAGCAACGGCTAGTCCGTGCCGTCGCCTTTCGCTTCGCACGTCGCCGTCCCGTCCTGCCTTGCTTGTGCAAGAGAGCTGATAGTCTGTAAAAAATCATGTCCTTTTGGGACTAAAGGCGTGTAAAACTCACTTATGACGCTTGTTCCCACATCACAATAGCCACGCCCCTTGATACGCTTCTGGAAAAACTGCTTTTTCACATCTGAACCAAACAGCATACCGTAACCTAATTCGCTGATACGCCCAAGTCCCACACGGAAATTGAAGTTATCTCTGATACCATCTGAAAAATACTTTGCGTCTGGACGCTGGCAGGCAACAATAAGGAAATAACCTGCTTGTCGCCCTAACATAACGATTTTCTTTAACTGGCTAAGTAAGCTCACGCTTTCTTTTGTCCCCAACATTTCAAAAAACGCTACATATTCATCAAAGATAAGAAAGCAGGGTGGAAGTCCCAGATAGGCGTAGTTTTCGCCCGTCTTATAGTTCGGGTGTTGCTTCATTTCCTCACTTCGCCGTACCATGCCCTCATAAAAGGCATTGACGCAATCAATCATTTCTTCTTTGGTGTGATAGACATTAGGCATGACTGTTCCCAAGTCTGCAAGGTCGCTGTTCTTTGGGTCTAAGATATAAAGGACAGCGTTGGTATGCAGTAAGGCTTCAATGAGCGTCAGCAGAAAATAAGTTTTACCGCCACCAGTCCCACCAGCAATCAAAGCGTGAGGGAGTGCGTCATATTCCCACACAAGATTTTTCATCAGCCTAAGACAGCCGTTTTCTGCCCATACTTCATCAATGGTAATGCGGTTTGCTATCATGTCATAAAGCAGGGTGTATTCAATATAGCCGTCATGTAAGGTCTTGTCGGTCAGCTCGCAATACAAGCCACTTTCCAATTTATCCTCTAACCGTAAAAGCTGGTCTTGATATTTTCCTAACGTGATTTCACAGCGGATATGGAGCAATCCCTTTTCCATTTGATAATAAATCTTTGGAAACCAGACGATTTTTTCCCTTGATCTGCTTTGCAGGTCAGTAAAAAAACCGCTGTCTTGTACGGTATCGGCTTCATACCACTTATTTTCCAGTATCATTCGTGCCAGCTTTTGACGGTGCAATAGCTTCTTGAAACTGTCGTAACAGAAGCGGTAATACAGAAAAGCGACCAATGCACAAACACCAGTCGCTATCAGCACAGTTATGAAGTTGTAAGGGGAAAGCGTCAAGCCGTTTTCTAACAAGCTGAAATGTTCCCAGTCGGTACGCATGAGCTGTTTGATGTTCAGTAGCAGAAGAACCGCCATGAATACAAACAGAAGCGTCCCTATGGAAAAGTGGTAGACAAGGTGCTTGTCGCTGGCTCTGATACGGTGTCCTTTGTTCCAAATCATACGCATAAATCAATCCTTTCTAGGTATGAAAAAAGCAGTCAATCCTAAGACTAACTGCTTAATCAACAATAAAGTGTAAATTTTATTGTTTCTTTTCTTCTTTTTTATCTTTTTTATTTTTTCTATCCCACCAAGTACCTGCTAATGAACAACTTCCGCCCATAACTATAAAGCCAATCATAATAAGCCAAAATTCCATGATTTCTCCTCCCTTTTAATTTGTTAAATGCTGGCAAATAAAAATTACAACAAAACATATAATAAGTGCGATTACACCTGCAATGAATGCAAATATGATTTTTTGATAATTTCTTTTTCCTATTTCTTGTTGTGTTTCATCATGCGTTAATTGCTTTCCGTCAATAAATGCCAAAATTTCTTTATAGGTTTGAATGTCATGGCTCTTTTTGAATTTTTCAATCTTACTTGCCGTATAGAGCGTTATTGCAAACAAGCATAACCAAATAATAATTCCTATATTTCCCTTAATACTAAATAAAGGATAGGCACTTATGGCTACGACTATCAATTCAATTAGGAAAACTACACTTATCACATTAAACTTTTTAATAGTTGCTTTTTCTACAATCTCCCTCATCTCCTTTATATCTTCTTTTATAAAATTATCTAAAGACACATTGAAGATATTAGATAAAGTAATTAAACTTTTAACATCTGGACAACTTTTATTTGTTTCCCAGTTAGAAATTGTTTGTCTTGAAACAAATATTTTAAGAGCCAGTTCTTCTTGAGAAATTTTTTGTTGTTCCCTAAATTTTTTGATTTGTAATCCAATATCCATCTTGAATCTTCTCCTTTATTGTATATGAATATAGCTATTTTGTCTGTCAAAAGCCTTTGACATTGCCATTTTCCCTTGTCAAAATAGTTTTACATGGCTTAAAACAGAACTTTTCAACTAATTATATCGGTTCTATATATAAGTTACAAGAAAAATATGGGCTCACATTTATTTTTTCATCTGTCCTTGCGGTACATGGTTCTGTGGATTGCCTGCGTTCTGATTGCCTTTATTCTTCAACACAATATCCTCTGCCTTTACATACCAGTCCACATCTGCACCCGTATAGGTTTTTCGTGATACCGTATCGGCTACTGGATTGACAAGCTCCACAACTGCATTGTACGGAAATTCCCTTACTGGTACTTCTGGCGGTACAGACACGGGGATAATTCCACCATGCAGACTGCACTTCAAATCATAGATACGCTTTTTAAGCTGGGTACTCGGTGTCCCGTCCTCATTCTGCAAGAATACATCACGCACTGCTGTAAATTTTAATTCTCCAAATGTTTTCTCTTTGTCAATAACAAAACCGTTTGATAATCTCATAATATTTTCACTCCTTTACTTTTCTTCAACTGCTACAATATCATCAGCAAGTAACACATAATCGGTATGTCCCATATCCCCAATTGCGTAACCTCTGCCGTATAATTTCGGATTGACAAGTTTTACTTTCTGTTCATACTTGAAATGCTTTTCGCCAGCCTGCACGGGAATTTCCACGACAACATTTTCGCCTTTCTGCACATCAGAATAAAGGTTGTAGCTTCGTCTGGCTAAGACCCTGCGGTTATTTTTATCTCTTTCAAAGATAGGCTCGCTTTCGCCTGCAAATTCAAGTGTTCCAAAAGACTGTGCCATATCTGGCACGACATATTTCATTTCCATATTGTTTTACCTCGTTTCTTTCTATATTTGATAAGTTTTTGATAGTGATTTCTTATTCTGGCGGTTAGGGAAGTACCAGCAAGTCCCCAGATAGTAAAGGGTAAAATAAATGCTTACGCACCCTTGACTATCCGTGTTCTTGCAGGTAAGTAGCAGACAAGCCAGAATAAGCGGAAGTCTGCCGACACGGTATCGGCGGAGAACGTGATTTTTCTTTTCTCATATCGTTACCGCCTTATGATTTCTTCATTTTACGGCGTTTGCAGAAGAAGATACCTGCCAGTCCAGCACCAGAAGTTAGTAATAATGCAAGCAGTCCGTAAAGGTTCGTGTTATCG
Organism: Blautia sp. AF32-4BH; assembly: GCF_003460565.1. NCBI lineage: Bacteria > Bacillati > Bacillota > Clostridia > Lachnospirales > Lachnospiraceae > Blautia > Blautia sp. AF32-4BH. The sequence continues at coordinate 107,838 of NZ_QTVL01000007.1, forward strand.
CCCGTTTTTGGACTGTCTGTTTTATGCGGTGTATCTGGTGTCTGTGGTGTTTTGGGTTTCTCTGGTTCTTCTGGGACTTCGGGTTTTTCCTTAAAGGTAATCGTCTGTCCCTCGTTGTCAATGTCTTTATGCTCGGTAACTTTCTTCGGCTCGTCTGGATTGCTTAAATCGTACAATTCTTCAAAAGTTACAAGCTGTTTGCCGTCAAGAGAAGTAGCGTCAAAGGTAAAGGCAACTTCCGCTTTCATAGTTTCGCTGTCTGCGGTAAAGGTGTAATCACTTTCCACACGTTTTCCATTGATAAGAAGCTCTGCATTTTCTTCTTTCAACATCTGCCAGCCTACAAGTTTGTACTGTGTGCCGACTTCTAAGCCCTCTAAGGTTATGGTATCAATGATTGTTACCTCTTTTCCAGCTTCAAGCTCTTTGTTGCCGTCCTTATCGGTAGCAGTCGTATGAATTTTGATGATACGCTCTGTGATAAGTACCGTCTGTCCGTCGTCCTCAATGTCTTTATGTTCCGCAACTTTTACGGGTTCTTCTGGATTGCTCAAATCGTATAATTCCTCGAATGTTACCAGATTTTTACCGCCAAGCTCGGACGCATTGAATGTATAAGTAATTTCCACTTTCATAGCTTCATCATCAGCGATAAAGGTATAGTCATTTTCTACACGCTTTCCATTGATAAGAAGCTCGGTGTTTTCTTCCTTTAACATCTGCCAGCCTTTGAGCTGATATTTTGTGCCTTTTGTAAGTCCGTCTAATTTGACGGTATCAACGATTGTTACCTCTTTTCCTGCAAGGATTGTCTTTTCGCCGTCCTTACTGGTCGCTGTGGTATGGATAGAGATTTCTTTTTCGTATTCATCAGTCAAAGTACCTAAATCAATCACAAGGTTATTTCTTGATACCACGATTTCAAAAGGTGGGATAAGCTCAAAGCCTTTGTTACTATCGCAACGCATTTCTTCAATGATGTAGGTATCATAAGGCAACGCCCCTTTGCTGTCGTCTGGTTTAGAAGTTCCAAACCATACACCGTCCTCGCTGGTCTTTCCTGCGTTGGTATTATGCTTATGAGAAGCCCAGTCAGAAGAAGTGGAGAATTGCCCGTTATCATCAGTTACCACAACATGACTTTCGCCCGTTGTCTTGCTTGTGATCCTAAAGGGAACATCAGCAAGACGCTTGTGTGTGCCTGCTCCGATTTTTACGCCCTCAATATCTCCACGCTTAATCTGATTGTAGATAGAATGGGCTTCGTCGGTTAAATCAACGATTTTTCCATTCTCTGTGATTGCAAAATCAATCGGTTTTGCACCGTCTGTCAAATATCCGTTTGGAGCTTCACTCTCAACGATACGGAATTTTCCATAAGGTAAAAGGTCAGCAGACGTAGAAGCGACACCCTCAATGTCTGTATGGATTGTCTTTACCACTTCATTTTTCTTGTATAGCTTGCCCTCAACCAGTACCGCATTATCATTTAAGGAAATGATGTCAAAGGCAGTATCTTTCAAAGTGGCACTTCCTTGTGGTTTTGTATCGCCCGTTTCTAAATCTCGTTTCTGAATTTTCACACCGCCACGGATAACCTTGTCTGATACAGAAAACTGGTTACTTCCAGTCAATACGGCAAGGTCGCCGTCCTCGGTAATCTGTGTTACATATAAGCCCTTAATCTGTTCGGACTTATCGCCAGCCTGCATATATGCACCGTCCAGCAAGTAACCGTTTGGAGCTTTTGTTTCTTCTACGGTTAGTGTTCCAAGTGGAAGAACGGCTTTGCCGTCCTGCATATAGAAACTGTCGCCAGATACCTTGTATGCGTCCGCTAATTTTGTAACATAGTGGATTGTACCGTCGCTGTCTGTTTCGGCGATTGTCTTTGTAACCCATGTTCTTGTAGCTTCGGCAGGGAGATTGTCTTTATTGTAGAAGCCAGTATAATACTTCCATGTAAATTCCGCACCTGCTAAAGAAGCGTTCCCCTGCGGATTGTCTTTCTGTGTTTCCATATCAATCTTGAAGAGTTCAATCAAAGTGTCTGTTACCTTTGGTGTATCTGATACGTTCAAGGTCGCTGTCTTTCCAGCTTCAACCTTTAAGGAATATATATTTGTATCAACCTTATATCCTGCTGGTGCGGATAATTCCTTGATATAGACTGTGTCAGCCGTTACCTCTACGACATCTGTATTTCCGTTTTCATCAGTCGTAAGGGTGGCAAGCTGTTTCGTGCAGTCCTTATCAGCAAAGACACCGTATGTCGCACCAGCGATAGAGTAATTCCCGTTACCGTCTGTAATGCTGGTATTACTGGAAGTCTTTTGAAGTTTCGCATTTCCAACATTGAGTTTCGCCCAGAATTGTCCCAATTCCTGCCCCTCGCCAGAGTAGATATAACCGCCACATTCATAGCGTCCTTTATTCTCTTTGACAAAGGCTTTTGCACCAGCGAAAACTTCGTCCTGCGTTGCCTTTGGAATTTCATCATAAGAAGCTCGCACGTTATCGCATTGCCAGCCAAGATGTACGCTTAATCTCTGCCAGACAACAAGCTGTCTTAAAAGGTAGGCGTGGTTTTTGCTTATTCCGTTGTGGCTGTCTGTGTACTGTTTTACATATTCGATAGATAAGGCAACGTCGCTTATCTGGTCGGCACTCATACGGGTGCTTGCGTCAGCTCTGGTCTTGTAGCCATTCTTAAAGTCTGTGTTAATGTCGATACAGTAAGCGTCCTCGCCCTCAACGGTCAAATGTCCCTCATTAAAGGTAGAACCAATCGAACCGTCATTCATTACTTTTTCAACGATACCGACACGCTCTTTTGACTCCGTCCAGTATTGCTTACTTTCTGCATGAACGGGTGTAGTCGGCAAAGCAGTAACGACAGTTGCAAGAGCTAAGAAGCCCGTACACAATCGTTTTAACATCTTTTTCATAAATCTAATGCTCCTTTCATTTTTGGTAATAAAATAACCGTCCATAATGAACGGCTGAAAATAGAAAAGGAACGTCATTTTAGGCGTTCCATAGTCTATGAGTTATTCAATTTTTCTTGTTTCAATACTGATGTGCTGTACCATATCTTTGCATATCTAGGAAAACTTGCGTATCAAGGCTCATTCAATGGTAGTAAATAAGTAGTAAATTGATGTGTTTGTTTCCTTGAAAATGCTGATAGATACTGTGTTTTAGCGGATAATCAGATTTTTATTGTGTTTTTTTGTTAAACAGAGAATAGAAATCCTGTTCCTGCAAATCATTCAGAGTGAGAATAGCCTTATCATTCAAACCGATGTCTCCCTCCGATAAATGTTCCACCATTATCCATGATTCTAAAATCTTATTTTTTTCTATCATTTATGAACAAAACTCCTTCGTATCTGTTTGAACTCTCTATCTATCTTCCGATACGTATTCACGTTTCTTCAAATGTAAAATTATGTCCCACTAACCAAAACTAACAAAGGGACTTAAAGAACCAAGTCAAAGAAAAAGGATTCTTCTATTTCTACGATATCGTCATATCATCCGAAAATGTTCCAGTGCCTCCCTTATAGCCGCTTCTTTCCCTGGCGGACACTTCGGCTGTCTAGAGTTTTCCAATTTTGACAGGTTATAATTTGCCCTCTCAATAATGCCGCATTTCTGCTTCACCTGTGCGATATACAAGTTGCTAACTTTCAATCCGCTTTGCTTCAGAAACATAATCCTTGACTTCCGCATAGATCGCTTTACTCTCCGCCGCCATCAAATCAAGCTCATCCATCTCTAATTCCACATTGATATGCTTCAACTTATTTGATTTAAGTTTGGAAAGCAACACGATACTTTCCACATGCTCCGACCACGCGAACATATCATACCCCCATGCCTCTTCTGCCTTATATCCGTGTTTTGTCAGATACCGCAGGTCTCTCGCCAATGTCTCCGGATTGCAGGAGACGTAGACCACTTTTTTCGGTGAAAGGGTTACGACAGAGGACAGAAAGGCTTCATCACTGCCGGCTCTTGGCGGGTCCATGAAGACGATGTCGGCTTTTTCGCCTTTTTCGGCCATGGAGACCATGAAGGCGCCGGCGTCGTTCTGGTAGAAGGAGACGTTTTTGATTTGGTTTCGTTTGGCGTTTGTTACGGCATCGCGGACGGCGTCCGGGTTCAGTTCGACGCTGATGACTTCTCTGGCATCGCGGGATGCGATGAGGCCGATGGTTCCGATTCCGCAGTAGGCGTCCAGGACGCGTTCGTTTCCGGTGAGGCCGGCCAGGGAGATGGCTTTTTCGTACAGTTTTTTCGTCTGAACCGGGTTGACCTGGTAGAAGGACTGCGGGGAGATGCGGAAGGTGCAGCCGCAGAGTTCATCCTCGATGTAGCCGCGTCCGAAGAGGACAATGTCGCGTTTTCCGAGTACCATGCTGTCGGTGCGGTCGTTGACGTTCAGTACGATCGTGGTGATCTCCGGGTGGAGTTTGCGCAGGGCCTTTACGAAGTTGTTTTTTGACGGGAAGACTGGTGATACGCAGACGAGGACGACCATGATCTCGCCGGAAGCAAAGCCGGTGCGCACCATGACGTGGCGCAGGAGGCCGTAGCCGCTGTCCTCGTTGTAGATCATGATTTTGAAGCTCTTCAGCAGACTGCGGATATCGCGGATGATGGCATCGGCACGCTGATCCTCGAGCAGGCACTCATCGACCGGGACCACTTTGTGTGTGCCCTTTTCATAAATGCCGGATATGATCGTTCCGTCTTTTTTGCGTGCAAAGGCGGAATTGACTTTATTCCGGTAATGATAAGGATTTTCCATGCCAACCATGCCTTTGACCAGGACGATGCCCTTCAGAGTCTTCTTCAGGAACTGCTCTTTTTTCGCGAGCTGCTCTTCGTAGGAGAGGTTCAGATATGTGCATCCGCCGCATTTTTTCTGATAAGGACATTTCGACGATGATGAACTCTTTTTCTGCTTTCCTTTTTCCGGTGCCACGCTCTTTGTTTTCTCGGTACGAACGGCTTTCTTTTTATTTTCCCTGTCGAAATACGTCTTTTTTCTTCCGTCAGATCTTTTATTCTTCTCTCTCGTGTTTTCCACTTTCTCTTACCTTCTTCCTCTATTTCGCAAACCCGCGCAGCAGCGCGATCTCTTTTGCATATCCGTCCAGCTCATTCGGTGTTTCCAGATAGAACGGCAGTCCCGCCAGCGCCGGATGTGTCACAATCCGCTCAAATGCCGCAAGTCCCAGCGATCCCTCGCCGATCTTCTCATGGCGGTCCTTATGGCTCTCAAACGGATTCTTGCTGTCGTTCAGATGAACCGCTTTCAGCTTCGAAAGTCCTACCACGCGGTCGAACCTCTCAAGCACATCATCGAGGTGATCCACAATATCGTATCCCGCATCGTACGCATGGCACGTATCTAGGCAGACACCCATGTGGTCTTTTAATTCCACGCGCTCCAGAATCGCCGCCAGCTCCTCAAACGAGCGGCCGACTTCGGTTCCTTTTCCTGCCATCGTCTCGAGCAGCACCGTGGTCGTCTGCTCCGGTTTTAAAATTTCATTCAGCATCTCCGAAATCAGACGGATTCCCTCTTCCGCCCCCTGTCCGGTATGGCTGCCCGGGTGGAAATTGTAGCAGTTTCCCGGCGTATACTCCATCCGTTTCAGATCATCCGCCATCGTCATCCATGCAAACTCTCTCGTGTGCGCATCCTTCGAGCACGGATTCAGCGTGTACGGCGCATGTGCCAAAATGCGCTCGATTCCATGCTCCTTACTGTAAGAAAGAAACGCTGCGACATCCGCCTCGTCGATGGCTTTCGCCTTGCTTCCTCTCGGGTTTCTTGTAAAAAACTGAAAGGTATTCGCCCCGATGGACACCGCCTCTTTTCCCATGGCAAGATATCCTTTGGACGATGATAAATGACATCCTATTGTCAGCATAACTTTTATTCTCCTTTATTTCCAAACCACAACTCACCGATTCTCTGCGAGCCGCATTACTTAAAGCACAATTTTCCGGTACGGAATTCCCATCTCCGAGAGTGCTTCCTCCTCCCGCTTCTGACACGTAAAGAGCAGCACCTGCGTCCGGTTTTCCGCCAGCCATTTCAAAGTTTCTTTCAGCCGGTTTTCATCGTAAAACGCAAACGATTCATCGAGAATCACCGGCAGCTCCTCCTCGCCGCAGAGCACATCCATCGCCGCCATGCGGAGCGCAAAGTACGCCTGCTCGATCGTGCCGCGGCTGACCTGTTCAAGCGGCACATATTCGTCTGCGTTGTGAAGGCCGATCCGCAGATTCTCATCCATATTCACCTGCAGATAGCGGCCATTCGTCAGCGATGACAGCGTTTTTGACATCTGCTGTTTTAAGCGGTCGCCGATCCGGCTCTGCATCTGTACGGAGAGACTCTGGATCGTCTCCCCCGCCAGGGAAAGCGCATCGAGTTCTTCCTGCAGATGATCTTTTTCCGTCATGGAAATGCAGAGCTCTTCGTATTCACTCTGCAAGTTCGACAGCACCGTCTGTTTCTGCCCCAGCTCCTGCTTCAGGCGGTCCACATTCCACTGCTGGCGGCGGATCGCCTGCTCCTCCGGCTCCGTCACGACCTGCTCGACCTCCGTTTTCCGGTGACGGAACAGACTGTACGCCAGATACAAGAGCGCCGCAATCGCAAGCCCGAGTCCCGTTCTCGTCAGCAGCGAATCAATATGGAAGAACTGCAGAATGCATAAGAACAAGAGAAATCCAGCCAGCGCCACGCACGCGGCACCCCATTTGCGGCTCTTCCGAGATTCTTTTTTCATCTTCCGCACCCGTTCGATCGGCACATCCTTCTGATAGATATCCCGCTTCATCTGCTCTTTCGCCTGCTGCAGATTCTCCTCGCTCTGACGGCACTCCTCCGTAAAAACGGAAATTTTCGTCTCAAGTTCTTCCTTCCGTTTTTCCAGTCCCGCCAGCGTCTTTTTCTGTTCCTGCTCCAGGCGCTTTCTCTTCTGCTTCAGCAGATCCAGCGCCGCCGCCACATCGAGCTCTCCATCGCTGCTCCCCTGGTAATTTGCCATATAGTTCCGCAGCTCATCCGCAAGCCCTTCCTCGGTTCTTCCTTTTAACTGCCCGATCGAAGCCGTATTATCATACACAATCTCACTGACACCGCCGAGCAGCATGGAAAGATCGCCGTCCTCCACGGAGAGCACCTCGCCGTCCGTCAGGCACACCAGCTTTGCATTGGCGTTCTGCCGCCCGAAATTCCGTGTCAGACGGAACCGTTTGCCGCCGCTTTCAAGCACCATCTCTCCCGCATAGTATGCCGGATTTTCCCATGGCTCATAACGACTGTAGACATCATTTTTTGCCGCCCGCCCCCGGCCGCGTGTCATGCCGAACAGCATGCTGCGGATGAAGGTATGGACGGTCGATTTTCCGCTCTCATTTTCCCCGCTGATGAGCTGAATCCCATCGGAAAATTCCAGTGTGCGGTTCTGCATTTTTCCAAAATTGCGGATTTCCAGTTTTTCTATTTTCATCTTCTATATACCTCCCGCAATCTTTTTTTCAGCCGTTCCTGCGTGCCGCCAGCAGCGCCTCGAGACCATAGTCGAGCGCCTTCTGTGACTGCGCATCCGTCTTTGTTTCAAACGCTTCAATATAGGCGCTGATCAGACTAGCGCCATACGTTTTCTTCAGCTGTTCCAGATCGTACGCCGGACGTGTTTCATCCTCCACGGAGATGACTCTGCCGCAGTCCAGCAGCCGTTTCGGAGAAAATTCCAGCTCGGCGGCGCGGTGTCCCGTCAGTTTCAGACGGATGATTTTTCGGATCTTTCCATCCTCCCGCAGCGCCAGTTCCTGTTTCAGCTTTGTCTCAAGCGCATACTGCGTCAGATCCTCGGTCACATTCAATACCAGATCTTCGTATTCATACTGCGCAAACGGCACAAACTGAATCCGCGTCCCATGCTCGTCCACCGTTCCGCGGATGTACCCGTGCGGACCCATCTGTGTCTCATCCGTCGGCTCAAGCGCGCCTGCGTACGCCATTTTGTCCGGAACCAGAATCCCCGGCTTGTGGATATGCCCGCACGCGATATAATCAAATCCCGCCTGCGCCATGCGCCCCGGATTCCACGGCATGTGGCGGGCATCTCCGCCGTGTGCGAGCAGCAGATGATACTTCATCTTCCCCTTCGGCGTCACATCGTCCAGCCGGTTTTCCAGGATCTCTTTTTTATCATAGCTGCATCCGTAAACCGCCGTCTTCTTCTCCGGCACTTCGACGCACTCCGGCTCCGGCGACAGCAGCAGCACCACGTTGTCCGCCCAGTCGAAGCCGCGGTAAAAACTCTCCCGCTTCACATAATCGTGGTTTCCGGCAATCAGCACGACGATCGTCTCCGGAATGGACGCAAAAAGATCGTTGATCTCTTTCAGTTCCCGCAGAAGCGGCTGGCGCTGAAACAGATCCCCGGCGATCAGCAGAAAATCCGGCTTTTCCCGTCCGACGAGGCGGATGATCCGCCGAAAACTCTCCCAGATGGATTCCCCGCGCTCCTCGCTCCAGGGAAATCCCGCATCCGGCTGCATGCCAAGATGCACGTCCGCAATATGAATAAACCGCATAGGCGCATACCCCTTTCTGGATTCATTTTCTCCATTACTGCAATACGGACGTCAGGCGCACCAAATCCACATTGGATTCCACTGCACCCGGCATCCGTATTTTTTAAGTTTCTATATCACTTTTCGTAATTACAGCTCACAGTTGTTTACTGTTCTCGGGAACGGGATGACGTCGCGGATATTACCCATTCCGGTCAGATACATGACGCATCTTTCAAATCCCAGTCCGAATCCTGCATGGTGGGTAGAACCATATTTTCTGAGGTCCAGATAGAATCCGTAATCTTCCTCAGCAAGTCCCAGCTCTTTCATACGGCCAAGCAGTTTCTCGTAGTCGTCCTCACGCTGGCTTCCGCCGATGATCTCTCCGATGCCAGGAACCAGACAGTCCATAGCGGCAACTGTCTTGTTGTCATCGTTCAGCTTCATGTAGAACGCTTTGATCTCCTTCGGATAATCGGTAACGAAAACCGGTCTCTTGAAGATCTGCTCGGTCAGATAACGCTCATGCTCGGTCTGCAGATCGCATCCCCAGTATACTTTGTAATCGAATTTGTCGTTGTTTTTCTCCAGAAGCTCGATAGCCTCGGTGTAGGTTACACGGCCGAACTCAGAATTTACGACATGGTTCAGACGCTCGATCAGTCCCTTGTCCACGAAACTGTTGAAGAACTGCATTTCTTCCGGTGCATGCTCCATAACGTAGCGGATGACATATTTCAGCATTGCCTCAGCAAGCTCCATATCATCCTCCAAATCAGCGAAAGCGATTTCCGGCTCGATCATCCAGAACTCTGCTGCATGGCGGGTGGTGTTGGAATTCTCTGCACGGAAGGTCGGTCCGAAGGTGTAGATATTGCGGAATGCCTGTGCAAAGGTCTCGCCGTTTAACTGTCCGCTTACGGTAAGGCTTGTCTTCTTTCCGAAGAAGTCCTGTGTGAAATCAACAGCGCCGTCCTCGGTTTTCGGAATATTGTCAAGATCCATGGTGGTTACCTGGAACATCTCGCCGGCTCCCTCGCAGTCGCTTCCGGTGATCAGCGGGGTGTTGACATAAACGAAGTCTCTCTCCTGGAAGAACTGATGGATCGCATAGGCGCAGAGGGAACGAACACGGAATACTGCCTGGAAGGTGTTGGTTCTCGGACGCAGATGGGAAATGGTACGAAGGTATTCCATGGAGTGGCGTTTTTTCTGCAGCGGGTAATCCGGTGCGGAAACGCCCTCTACGGTAACTTCTGCCGCCTGAATCTCAAACGGCTGTTTTGCCTGCGGGGTAGCAACGAGGGTACCTTTTACGATGATGGCTGCGCCGACGTTCATTTTGGAAATCTCAGCGAAGTTTTCCATCTCATCGTGGTATACGATCTGCAGGGTTTCGAAATAGCTTCCGTCGTGCAGAACGATGAAACCAAAGGTTTTGGAATCACGTACGCTGCGCACCCAGCCGCCTACGGTTACTTCTTTGTCCAGGTATGCTTCCCGGTTTTTATAAATCTCTCGGATGGTTGTAAGTTTCATTGTCTTTTTTCTCCCTAAATATTCATAGTGCTTTCTTTATTCTAGCACTTTTTGCGTCATTAGAAAACCCCGCAAATCACTCGATCTTTACTTTTTTAATATAACTGATGAAGACATTGCCGTTCTGTGCGAACAATGCATCGCTGTCATCGTCAGAAAGTGCAGTTGTCTCGCCCGTTGCCGGGTTATACAGCCAGGAATTTCCGAAAATATCGTATCCGGTCAGAAGCAGACTCTCGTTCTCGCCGGTCTTTACAACAACGCCGTAGCCGCTGCTGATCATGTAGAGAATTTCTTCTCTTGTGCAGCCCGTCAGGTTCAGCAGTTCGTAATCATCACCGAGTGACTCCTTCAGCACGTTTTCGTCCAAAGATGCACTCTGGAATCCCGACGGCATCGTTGTCTCGTCGAGGCGCATGCCCTGCTGGCGGTTTCCGCGCTCCCACACATAGGACTGGCTGCTGTTCAGCACAACGCCGACATTCTCATCGGCAAGCTGTACGGCCTCGGCCGGGGAGCTTAAAATGGCGATCAGTTTTCCTTTTCCATATACATAGTAAAGATCTGCGCTGCCCGTGTCGTACGACATCGTAAGATCGGTCCGTAAGGTTGAATAGATATATTTCGGTGTCAGTGTCAGAAGCGACTGTGTTTTGCCGCTCGTCGAGAATTCCAGAAGGAACTGCTGCTCTCTTCTGTCGTCCACCGTTGCCAGGCGGCCCGTCACCAGTTCCTGGCTCTGCTGCTCGCCGTTCATGATGTGATCCTCCGGCGCATCCGCATAGCCGTTTTCCTGGCGTACCACGCGGTCCAGCTCCAGAAGGCCGTCCGAAATCGACACGCCTGTCACATAATAGCCGTTCTGGTGATACTCTTTTTTCACGGTTCCGTCGATGCTGACAATCCGCACCGTATGCATAGCGAAAACTTCATTGCCGGAAATATCTTTTAAAATATCGCTGTCGTTTGCCATACCATAAACAAAGTCTTCATTGATAAAGCCAAGTGCCCGGATCTTCTGTCCGTCATCCGCCGCAAAGCGCTGCGTTTCCCCGCTCTCCAGATTCATCACGGTGATGTTCATCGCACTGCTTGCATTGTCCGCATCCATCCACGCGATGCTCTCCTGGCTTTCCGATACTACAAAGCAGTCCTCCGGGATACTTTCCCGGACCACCGTCGTCGTGCCGGTTTCAATATCTACCTTACACAGGTTCTCATTCAGATAGAGATACATCTCTCTCTGCTTGTTGACGTAGGAGAGGCGGTCGAGCTGTTTTTTCAGCATCTCGTAGGAAATATCCGCCGGAACGAAAATCTCCTCGGTTGCCACATTCCGCTCGGCGCGATAATAGTAAACGGCTGCTCCCACTTCACCCTCGTGGTTTCCGCGGTTCATATAGCCATAAACAACAAACGTCACATCGCCCGCATCATCCACACGTACAATGTTGACATCATGCTCTCCGTGCTGTTCCCGGTCATCCATGCTGCCGTTCTCACGGAAGCTGAAAACGCGGATCGTCTTGTTGGCGCTGCGGTTGTAGCACCAGAGATCACCGTTTACTACAAATGCGACAATATCACCTGCCGTATTCGTCACATACTTGGTATCCTCGCCGGTCACACCGAGGTTAATGCCGGATTTCGTCAGAACACCAAGCTCCGGATCAAAGATCTGCTGTGCGCTCCGCTCGAAGTCCAGCAGAATAATCTCTCCGTCGGACTCTCGCATCCGGTAGAACTCGCTTACGGTATAATACTCCGTCTGTCCGTTCTCATCCTGCGCACTGATCATGTACTCCTGTTTGATGCTGGTCGTCGTCTCATTCGCTTCTTTGATCTGCTGCACCGGCTGCTGTACGATCGTCGGTGCGAGGCTTCCCCAGGAAATCTGGTCGAGGCTGGAATGAATGTTGACATTGAGGAACGAAGAATTATCCCCCGTCTCATCCGGCTCAAGCTGCGGAACGAGCGCTTCCGCCTGCGTTTTATCCAGGCATGTCTGCGCAAACATCTGCGTGTAGGCCAGATAATCGCCGACCTCCACGCCGTTGCGCTGTACAATGCGGGTGTAATACCAGGCAGACTGGCCGTTTCCGTAGGCAACCTCGAGCTTCAGCGTATATTCCTGATTCATCAGAATCGCGGTCTCTAACTGGAAGTCTGCTTTCAGATAGCTTCCGTCCTCGTCAAACGATTTCAGCACCGAGTTTTCAATCAGCGCTCCGCCGTCTGTGCTTTCCACCGTATAGGTCACGTTTATAATTTTCTGTCCCTTCGCATCAATTTCAAGCGTAAGCGAACGGTCCATCGGCAGCGGTGTCAGGTTTTCTCTTGTCGTTACGCCGTTCATCTCCTGGCGGTATCCGTACATGCGGTTCACTGTCGTGTCCGCGGTCTTCATGTACAGCACCGGAAGACTCGCTGCGTCCAGATCGGTCGCATTCTCCGTCGTCTCGTGGCTCATCAGGTGTGTGAACACACCGACTGATGCGGCAAAAACAAGAAAAAGGATCAGAATCCTTGCTGCTCTTTTATTCATCACGGCTCCTCCTTTTCTGTGAGGAGGTCTGCCAGTGTCGGCTTCACATGGTACGCTTCCATGCACACTTTCAGTTCTTCCGGCAGTTTTTTCGAGCCTTCCTGGCGTTTTACCGCGCGGATCAGAAGGTTCTTCGGCGTGTTCTCCATGTCGATGAACTCAAGAATCTGTGTCTCATAGCCTGCATTCTCCAGAAGCTTTGCCCGGATTCCGTCGGTCAGAAGCGCCGCCATGCGCTCTTTTAAGATGCCGTAATCCATGATCGGATACAGTTCTTTGTTTGCAATCTGGCGGTTCAGCTCATGCTGGCAGCACGGAACGGAAAGAATAACTTTTGCATTCCATTTGACGGCCTTTTCCAGCGCATAGTCAGTCGCCGTGTCGCACGCGTGCAGCGTCACCACCATATCGACCTCGTCGCGGCCGGTATAAGAAGCGATGTCACCCTGATAGAAATGCAGCTTTTCATAGCCGTATTTCTCCGCCAGTCCGTTGCAGATTGCGATGACATCCTCTTTCAAGTCAAGTCCGATGATATTGACATCCAGTTTTTTCAGTTCGCGGAAGTAATAATACATCGCAAACGTCAGATACGATTTTCCGCAGCCGAAATCGAGAATCGTGATCTCGCGGTCCGATGGGAGCTGCGGCAGGATATCTTCGATGAACTCCAGAAAGCGGTTGATCTGGCGGAACTTGTCGTAGCGGGTCCGCACGATTTTGCCTTCTTTTGTCATAACACCAAGATCCTGTAAAAAAGGAACCGGGATTCCTTCTTCCAGAATATACCGTTTCTTCCGGTTGTGCGCCAGATTGACGGGTTTGCCGGTTCCTTTCATATGCGGTTTCTTTTTGATCGTCATCGTTCCCTTTTTGCTGACCAGAACGGATGCTGTGCAGGTGTCGGATTCGAGCTGCATCTGCTTGAAGGTTCCGTTCATCCAGTCGCTGATCCGGGTGATCACGTCGTCTTTTGTCATATTTTTATGAAACTCCTTCGTGCCGACGGTCTCCTGGCACTGAAAGAGCAGTTTTCCTTTTATTTCAACCGGGCGTATTCTCACTTTGGACACTTCACTGTCCCCTCTTGGGCCGCTGATCGTGATACGGTACAGCCCTTCCCGGATTTCATCCTGTAATAATTTCTGTAATTCCATTTATACTCTCCAAACTTCCTGAATCGTTTGTAAACATGTGTAATAAAGCCCCTTACAACCTCGCTAATATTGTAATCTGTTTTCCGCAAAACCACAACAGAAAAATTATTAAAAATGTGTTACCCTCTTATTACTTTATGGCGCGGTTTAAAGCCACAGATTGTAATAATGTTTCCTCCTGCTCCGCCTCCGGAACATTTCATTATAAAAAAGAACGCCGATCAAATCGAGCAGTTCCTCTTCTGCCGTTTTCTCATCCTTCCCGCCGTTTTCCCTGCTGTACTGACGTGCGATATTCCGGCAGGTGTGCTCCATCATGAGCCGGTCCGGGAATTCGTCGTACATCATGCTGCCGCGGTAATCCATGCGGTCACACTCTGCCTCCACCAGCCGCTGCAGATCAGATGCCGTCCGGGAATAATACGACTGCATCCGCTGCCGTTCCCGCGCTTCCTGCTGCTCCTCCATACTTCTTCCCCATAAGGGCTGTGACGCAAAAAACGGCTCCGGCCGCTCCATCGGATTTCCCTGATAGGAATTTCTTCTATTTTCATACACTCTATCCTGATTCATGCCTGTTTTATTTCCTTTTTGCTCTTCCTTATACCATATGCACACCGCCGCCATTCTGCCGTTTTCCAGATCTCAAACACAATTTCACTTGCCAAAACCGCCGTTCCGTACTAAAATACAACCTGTATCTATTTTTCCGATACATCATATAGGAGTGAATATCATGAATCTGAATATGCAAGCTTTTAACATCAACACGCTGCTTGGCGGTCTCGATAAAGTCCGGGACGTCATGGGTGTTTACCAGCAGCAGCTTCTTCTGATTGTGATTGTTTTTGCCCTGCTGAACTGTTTCTTCGGCTATGCGCTCCGCAAACTCTGGAGCGTCATTCCCGGATTTTTTCTCGGCGCGGCCGCTGGTTATGCAGCGGGTACCTACACGAATCAGACCACGACGATCACCCTGGCGCTTGCCGTCGGCACCGGTCTTCTGACCGCAATCATTGCCTTCGTCCTCTACCGGATCGGACTTTTTCTTCTGATCTGCGGGCTCGTCGGCTTTTGCCTCTGGCATCTCGTTAATCCAAACGATATCACAGGTTATGGACTCGTCGCCCTCGTCGCTTTCGTGATCGGCCTGATCTGCGTTCCGTTCGAACGCATTTCCGTAATCCTGGTCACCTCCATCTGCGGCGCCCTCACGACGATCCGCATGGCATATTTCTTCAAGGACCTCGATCTGAACATGATGTTCTGGATTGTCTCTGCCATTCTCGCCGCAGCAGGCATGCTCTTCCAGTTTAAACCGTGGAAAGAGGCGGACTACTGGGAGGATGACGACGAAGAAGAACGCGAACACCGTGCAAAAGCGCGCGCCAGACGGAAGCGCAGATCCGGTTTCGATCCTCTTCCATCCAGAAAGAAGAAAAAGAAACGCCGCGGCTCCTCTTCCTCTTCTTCCGGCAACGCAAGAGATCCGTACCGCAGCTATCAGAAACCGTCGAACCGTACCCGTGTTTCGCAGAACACCATGTACGATTTCCGTTTTGTTCCGGAAGAACCTGACGATGACGACGATGAGAAAGATCTTCCGAAAATCATCCGCCGCCGGCCATCCGCAAAACCGGCCGCTCCGGAGGAGTTTGACGAAGAAGAAACATCCCCAAAAGCTTCCATGGGCGACACGAAGCCGTATACCTCTCCTTCCAAACCGCAGATCACCGAGGACGGCATCCCGGATGTCGATCTCTCCGCGATCCGGCAGCAGATTTCCGAAGAGGTACAGAGAATTTACGAAGACGATCAGAACTCGTAATCCGCACTGCAGCGCAGAAAACCCGGCAGGCAAAGGAACATTCCCTTGTCTGCCGGGTTCATTTTTTATCCTGATTTTCAGTTATAAAGATACTTCTGATTTGTCTCCAGATCGATCGTGTCTTTGTCGAGCCACTGATATCCCGTATCGATCTTCTGATCTACCGGAAGTCCCTGAATCGCGCGGACGGCCGCCACGATTGCCGCATAGCCAAGACCGTACGGATTCTGCGTTACGGTACCGTACTCGCGTCCCTCCTGGATCGCTTTCTGCTGTTTTTCACCGGAATCAAAACCGACAATCTGAATCTGCTCAGTATTTTCCATATCTGCCAGCGCATCCAGCGTCTGGTCTGCCATGTCTTCGTTCGTACAGAAGATGCCCTTCAGAGCCGGGTAGGTTTCAAGTGTATTTTTCAGCATGTCCGCGATGGATTCTTCTCCATCTCCGTAATTCACCTGAACCACTTTCACATCGGTATATTTTTCTTCGATCTCTTTTTTAAATGCTTCCACGCGCTCTACGCTGCTCTCGGTGTTGTACTGATGTGCAACAATCGCAACCTCTCCGCTGTTGCCGATGGCCTCGCAGAGATGATCTGCCGCAAGCTTTGCTGCCGCTGCGTGATCAGTCGCACATGTCGAGGTGATCAGATCACTCTCGATACCGGAATCCGCGATGACGACTGGAATCTGGCTGTCGGAAGCCTCTTCCATCTGTGCCTGTCCCGACTGCTGGTCAATGATGCCAAGGATCAGCGCGTCCGGATTTTCCGAAATGACAGAGTCGATGATATTGATCTGAGAGTTGGTGTCACTTTCATTTTCCGGGCCTTCAAATGTCATATAAACTTTGTCGTTTCCGGTGTAGCCAAGCGAGGCGTTCAGATCGTCAAGTGCCTGCTGCGCACCGGCTTTTACGGCTTTCCAAAAACCGGCACTTAAGTCTTTTGCAACCACGGCGATGTAAGAGCCTTTTTCAACGGTAAGTCCATCCACGGTGTCGTACAATGCTTCCATGCCGTCTTTGTGCGGAACGGTGATTTCTATTCGTTTTTTGTCTGCTTCTTTTCCTTCATCTCCAGAGCTTTCAGAAGATGTGGATGCACTGGCTGACTCTGCTGTAGAATCTGCGCTGGACGATGAGGCCTCCGGGCTTTCTTCTGCCGCCGGAGTTTCTGTCACTTCCTGAGACGACGATGCTGCGGTGCTCTTGTCTGTCACTGCTTCTTTTCCGCATCCAGCTGCCGAGCACAGCAGGATTCCGGAAAGCAGTACTGCAATCATTCTGCGTTTCATAATTCTCCCTTTCTGCTTTGCCTGATGAATCATTTTCCATTACTTTTTACAGTTTTGTTACATAACCTTTCTCTATTATACACAAACCGTAAAAATAGTCCAGTCCTGTTTTCTTATAATTTTCTGAACTTTTTTTGCAATTTCACATAGCTCTGAATAGTTACACAAAGCTGTGGAAGATTTCACCTTCTGGTTTTACGGTAAACGAAAGCCGTTTGCCTGTCCGCGGATGCTTCAGCTCGAGATGATGCGCGCACAGCGCCAGAGATCCTTTCTCTTTCGCCCCATATTTTGCATCCCCCGCCAGCGGATATCCCGCATGGGAAAACTGGACGCGGATCTGGTGGTGGCGGCCCGTTCCGAGGTGGATCTGCACCAGGGTTCGGTTCTCCTGTGTCCTTATCACTTCATATTCCAGCACCGCTTTTTTCGCTCCGGCGGTGCCTGGCTGTACGACGCGGGATGTGTTGCTCCGTCCGTCTTTTACAAGGAAATCCTCAAACTTCTGCACGCCCTGTTTTTCGATTTTTCCCTCACAGACGGCGAGATACTCTTTCTTCATCGTCCCGTCCTTCACCTGCCGTCCCAGTTTTCCTGCGGCGTCTTTGTTTTTCGCAAACACCAGCACGCCCTCAACCGGCTGATCGAGCCGGTGAACGACCGCCAGATATGGAATCTGAGTCCGCGCCTGACCCGGTGTTTCCGCCCTTGTCTGCTTCGCCAAATAATTCAGCAGCGCATGCTCCAGATCCATCTGTCCCATCCGCGCATTCTGCACTGCCATACCCGCGTGCTTGTGAACAACAAGAATATCGTTATCTTCCATTAAAATATCTTCTCTGCAAAATCCAGCCACTTTCTTCTCCTGTTCTGACTTCTTATTTTCGATACACGGATTTCTCCGCTGTTATGCTTTAAGAAGTATGCACCATTTCCGCCGCATCTGTCAAGAAAAACATGCCCGGCGGACGAATTACACAACACAGAAAGCGATCGCCATACCAATCATTTTTTCTGATACAGCGACCGCTTTTTCTTTATTTTCCATATTCAGTTTTTTCTCTACTTTCAAGGATTTTCACTGGTTTTCTTTCTTTACCGATCTGTGATCTTTGTTTTCGCTTTCGTTTGATATTTCAAAGATCGTTTCTCTTCCATTTCCCTGTTGTAGATTTTCTTTTTTTCGGGAAGATGTTCTTTTTCAGAGGCTTTTCCTTTGTGGTTAAGATTTCCACTCCGAAAATCTTTTCCTTAGGATTTCCTAAGATCTGCTCTGATCTCATGTTTATCAAAAGGTTTTCTTTCGAACTTCTTTTGTATGGATCTTTATCTCAGGTTTTCTTTCCTTTCGGAAGTCTCTCATCTTAAGAACATCTTCCTTTTCCCTTTTTTTCCATTCTTCTATAGAAGATTTCTCGTCTCTTTCTATGAAAATGGTTTGTTCTCTTGAAAAGGGGGTCCCAAGTCTTTCTCTTTGTACCTCTTGGTTAGGTTTTTGTTTTCTTGTTTCTTTGTGATTTTAATATAACAGATCCGCCAGCATTTGTCAACACATTTTTAAAATATTTTTACTGTTTTTTTATATCACTTTTCCTTTTCTTAATTATTGTGTTTATTTTCTGAATTTTATATTGTTTTCTGATATTTTATTTCAAATAAGTGCGCAGAAAAAGAGCTATGAAACAGACTTTTCTCCTGCCACACAGCTCTTTCTCAAATACTTATCCTCTATAATAGTTGATCAGGCATCCCTTGCGGATGATTTCTCTCTCATCATCGGTCAGCGCGCCTAACGTCATCTCGAACGGAACAAGTGCTCCGTCTTTTACAACGTACGCTTTGATCACATCGGCTTTCTCTTCCACTGCCTTGCGGATCTCCGGTACAAAGATGTAATCTCCGTTTGTAAATGGCAGATCTCCCTCCGGGATCAGGAATGGAAGCATGCCCCAGTTGATCAGGTTGGAGCGGTAGCGCTTCGTTGCATACTCGTTGGCGATGTTTGCCCAGCCGCCTAATACCTTCTGGCAGGAAGCTGCCTGCTCACGCGCAGAGCCGTCGCCCGGTTTTACAGCGAAGATGGTGGATCCGACACCGACGTTTGTCTTGTCGATATCCGGGTACTGGGTATGGATGGCTGCAAAGACCGGTTTCAGTTCCGGAAGTGCCTCTGCCGGGCAGTTTCCTTCCTGGATGGCTTTCTCTGCGACCTGTACTTCTTTTGCACGTCCCACGTAAGCCGGATCTTTTCTTGACAGGGTGAACTCTGCCAGTCCGAGCGGGTTGGAACGGAAGGAAGAAGTCTCGCCGGATGGAATCAGCTCGTCGGTTGTCGTAACCGGATCGTGGATCTCGGAAACAACCTTCAGAATCAGGTTCTCGGCAAGCTGCGGCATAGCCGGCCAGTCTTTGATGTTCGGTCCGAACTGGATTTCTACAGACAGATCTGCCACACCCTTGCTGTCGAAGACACGGTTCTCGTAAATCTTCTTGTCGAAATGGTATGCCGGTTTCGTGTATGTTCCGGTGAACTCGTCTGCTGCGGTCAGGAATCCCTTGTTTGCTGCGGTTGCTGCAATGGAACGTGCATCCATCAGGGCAACGGAAGAAATCTGGCCGTTCTGGATCTTGGATCCCTCGCGGTTCGGGAAGTTTCTGGTGGAGTGACGGATTGAGAACGCATTGTTTGCCGGAGTATCGCCTGCGCCGAAGCACGGTCCGCAGAATGCGGTTTTTACGATCGCACCGGTTTCCAAAAGATCTGCCAGTTTTCCGTTTCTTGCCAGCTCCATATAGATCGGGGTACTTGCCGGGTAAACACTTAAGGTGAACGCATCGTCGCCAATGCTGTGGCCTTTCAGGATATCGGCTGCGTCGCAGATGTTCTCAAATCCGCCGCCGGCGCATCCTGCGATGATTCCCTGGTCTACCAGGAGTTTTCCGTCGTGTACTTTATTTTTCAGAGTGAACGGAACTTTTCCGTCGAGGCTGATGGCTGCTTTCTTCTCTACATCGTTCAGGATGTCATCGAGGTTTGCTTTCAGCTCTTCAATGGTATAAACATTGCTCGGATGGAACGGCATCGCGATCATCGGTTTGATCTTGTCGAGTTCTACTTTTACAACGCCGTCATAGTAAGCAACCGCGCCAGGATTCAGCTCTTTGTAATCTGCGCTTCTGCCGTGGATCTGATAGAACTCGCTGATCTTCTCATCGGTTCTCCAGATGGAGGACAGACACGTTGTCTCGGTTGTCATAACGTCCACACCGATCCGGTAATCTGCGCTTAAGGAAGATACGCCAGGTCCTACGAACTCCATAACTTTGTTCTTTACGTAACCATTTGCAAAGACTGCACCGATGATGGCAAGTGCAATATCCTGCGGTCCTACGCCCGGCTGCGGTGCGCCTGTCATGTAAATTGCGATCACTCCCGGCATAGCGATATCATATGTTTTGGAGAGAAGCTGTTTTACCAGTTCCGGTCCGCCCTCGCCCATGGCCATGGTTCCGAGTGCACCGTAACGGGTGTGGGAGTCGGATCCGAGGATCATTTTTCCGCCGCCGGCAAGCATCTCGCGGGCAAACTGATGAATTACTGCCTGATGAGGCGGTACATAGACGCCGCCGTACTTTTTCGCACAGGTAAGACCAAACATGTGGTCATCTTCGTTGATGGTTCCGCCGACTGCGCAAAGGGAGTTGTGGCAGTTGGTCAGCACGTACGGTACCGGGAATTTTTCCAGTCCTGACGCGCGCGCGGTCTGAATGATTCCAACAAAAGTAATGTCATGCGATGTAAGTTTGTCAAATTTGATCTGCAGATTTTCCATGTTGCCGGAAACATTGTGGTCTTTTAAGATTCCATAGGCAATGGTTTCTTTTGCAGCATCCGCCGGACACGGCACAGCGCCGGTACGCGCTTTGAGTTCCGCGCGGCCTTCTTCTGTATCCGGGATGATGTCGATTCCGTTGACAAGGTATGCACCTGTGTTCAGTAATTCAATCATGTCGTTCCTCTCCTCTTGTTGTTGATAAAATGTTAGGGTCAAAAAGTCTTTTGACCCCTTCGATACCCGGATTGCTCCGTGCTTTGCACTCCCGCAATCCTGTACGGCTCTGAACGGTTTTACAGATTTTCGCTGTTGTTCATATACGTCATGTAGCTTACGACCATCATGGCAATTTTAAAGGTCAGCGCATCGTCAAATTTACGAATGTCGAGTCCTGTGCTCTTCTCGAGCTTCTCCAGACGGTACACCAGAGTATTTCTGTGTACATAGAGCTGACGGGATGTCTCGGACACATTCAGGTTATTTTCAAAAAATTTATTGATTGTGGTCAGTGTTTCCTCATCGAACGTATCCGGCAGATTTTCGCCGAAGACTTCGGTCATAAACATTTCGCACAGCGGAATCGGGAGCTGATAGATCAGACGGCCGATGCCGAGGTTGTTGTATGGTACCACGTTTTTGTCTGCGTAGAAAATTTTTCCTACTTCGAGTGCCATCTTCGCCTCTTTGTAAGAACGCGATACACTCTTGATCTCGTTGACCGGATTTCCGTAGGAAACGCGCACCTGGGACATGGCCTCCGCATTCAGCATATCCACCAACATTCTTGCGGTCTGGTTCATATCCTCGAAGGTGTCGGTGTCTTTCAGTTCTTTTACAATAATAATGCTCTTCTCATCGACCGCGGTGATGAAATCTCTCGGTCTTGAAGCAAAGAGGCTCTTTACTGTCTCCTGTGCGCTGATGTCTTTTTCCAGCTTCGTCTCTACCATGTAAACAACGCGGCGCACATCTGTGTCGATGCGAAGCTTTTTCGCGCGGTTGTAGACATCCACCAGAAGAAGATTGTCGAGAAGAAGGTTCTGGATAAAGTTGTTTTTGTCCAGACGCTCTTTGTATGCAATGATAAGATTCTGAATCTCACATACGGCAACCTTTCCGATCATATATGCATCGTCGCTACTTCCTTTAGAAATCAGAATATACTCCACATTCTGGTTGTCATATACTTTAAAATAATGATATTCCTGTACAATCTGGCTGTCCGCAGCGGATAATACAAAAGAACGGATGCTTTCTGCATCAATCGCGGTTTCCGGGAATGTGGTCACCAGCAGAACACCATCCGTATTCGTCACACATAAATCAATTCTTGTAATATTTCTTAATTCATCAAGGGTTTTCTGTAATACCTGACTTGATACCAAATCTGCCACTTCCTTTCTCCTGGCGTATTTTACTCCAGGGTGCGTCTTATCTATAACTATAGCTTATTTTTTTCTCATTGGCAACTATTTTTTGCTTCGCAAAAGGAGGGCGGTGCATATGCAAAAAGGACCGGTATCCGAACGGATGCCGATCCTTTTCTCTATGTTTGCGCATACGCGCTGATGTTCATATGGATTAGTTGGTAATGGTGATCTCTGTCTCTTTGTCGAACAGATGAACTTTCTCCATATCCAGAGCAAATTTAACGGTATCACCGCTTCTTGCAGTTGTACGAGGATCTACGCGGGCTGTCATTGGGAAGCCTTCGCAATCGAAGTACAGGTAAACTTCTGCACCTAACAGCTCGTATACGTTGATCTTGCACTCAACTACGCTGTCTTTGGAAGTTTCGATGAACATCTGAGAATCATGTACGTTCTCAGGACGGATACCCATAACAACGGTCTTTCCGTCATATCCGCCGTCGATAACAGCTTTTGCTTTGGAAGCCGGCAGTTTCATGTTGTATTTACCAACAGTAAGAGTAACGTCGTTTCCGTTAACTTTTACTTTTGCATCCAGGAAGTTCATCTGCGGAGATCCGATGAATCCTGCAACGAACAGGTTGCCCGGTGCGTTGTACAGGTTCTGCGGGGTATCTACCTGCTGAACAACTCCGTCTTTCATAACAACGATTCTGGTACCAAGTGTCATAGCCTCGGTCTGGTCATGTGTTACGTAGATGATGGTAGCGCCCAGTCTCTCATGCAGTTTGGAAATCTCGGTACGCATCTGTACACGAAGTTTTGCATCCAGGTTTGACAGAGGCTCGTCCATAAGGAATACTTTAGGATCACGTACGATTGCACGTCCCATAGCAACACGCTGTCTCTGACCACCGGAAAGAGCTTTCGGTTTACGGTCAAGCAGTTTCTCCAGGTCAAGGATTTTAGCTGCTTCTTTAACCTGTTTGTCGATCTGATCTTTCGGAACTTTTCTCAGTTTCAGACCGAATGCCATGTTATCATATACGGTCATGTGTGGATACAGAGCGTAGTTCTGGAATACCATTGCGATATCACGGTCTTTCGGCTCTACATCGTTTACTACTTTATCGTCAATTTTCAGAGTACCATCGGAGATCTCCTCAAGACCTGCGATCATACGAAGTGTTGTAGATTTACCACATCCAGATGGTCCTACGAAGATGATAAACTCTTTGTCAGCGATTTCCAGGTTGAAGTCTTTTACTGCTTCAAAACCGTTCGGATATCTTTTTGTAATGTGCTGTAAAGATAAACTTGCCATTTTTGAATCCTCCCTAAATGAACATCATGCGTTTTATTATGAGTTTTGCATTTGCATCTCTCTTGCTTATGGGATTAGTATACCTTTTCTACCCGCATTCGACCATGCCACAATTACACAAACTTTCCTCCGGCAGATTGGCAATTCTGCTTTCGGATTTTCTCGAACCGTTCTCTTCTGTCCACTTTGCACAAACAAAATGTTCACTCTTATACAAAATGACGAAACGAAAAGTTTATATTCTCTTCATTGCATTTTTCTGAAAAATTCGCTATACTTTTCTATGATGTCTGCCAGCCGGAACGTTAATCGGCGGCACACTTAATTCAACAGAAAAGAGGAACAAATTATGAGTTTTTTCAGCCTGGACAGTAAGTTCTCGCAGATTATGGGCCGTGTCTTCGACCTGATGATGCTGAACATTATTTTCCTTATTATGTGTATCCCGATTGTGACAATCGGCGCCAATTTCACAGCAATGTACTACGTCACGCTGAAGATGATCAAAAATGAGGAGACGTATATCTTCCGTACCTACTGGAAATCCTTCCGCGAAAACTTCAAGCAGGCAACTGCCATCTGGCTCATCCTGCTGGCGGTTCTGATTGTTCTGATTCTTGATCTTCTGCTGGTCATGAGAATGCCGGGTACCATCACCTACCTGCGTTTTGTTTTCCTGGTACTGATCTTTTTCGAGGCCATGGTACTTTCCTATGTATTTCCGGTACTGAGCCGCTTTGACAATACTGTAAAAAACACGATCAAGAACTCCATCCTGATGGCAATCCGCCACCTGCCGTGGACCATCATGATCCTGCTCGTCAATCTCTGTCCGCTGCTGATCTATGTATTCTCCACGACAAAGATTGTCAGCTATCTGATTCTTCTGATGTTCCTTCTGGGCTTTTCCACGGTAGCGCTTGGATGCTCCTGGTTCTTCGTAAACAAAATCTTCCCATTCTATATGCCTGAGGAAGAAAACGAGGTTCTGACACCGGAAGAAGAATCCTTACGGGCACTCGAAGCAATGGACAGACCAAGCCCGCTGACTGAACGTTCCGATGACGCTGCTCCGGCTGAAACTACCGATGCTGCAGAAACTGCTTCGGAAGAGGAATCTGCAAGCCCGGCTGAACAGACAGAAACAGACGAAACAAACGAATAAATAAACTGCATTTCATAAACAACTCCCCGCCGGGAACCGCATCTGCTGCGTGTTTCCCGGCGGGGAGTTGTCGTTTTCTATTCTCTTTTATTTTTCAACACTTCTCAGGCATCCTGCTGTGCTTCCTCCTGTACCGCTTCCGGTACGATCATCGGAGGCATCGGTTTTTTCTCCTTTACAGCTTCATCAAACGTAATCGTAACCTTGAACAGGTCGCCGTCCAGATAAATGTTGAAGCTTCCATGCTGCAATACCGTTAGGTTCTTTGCGATTGAAAGACCCAGGCCGCTGCCCTCGGTGCTCCGGCTGACATCGCCGCGGATAAAACGCTCCGTCAGTTCATCTGCCTGGAAGTTCAGCGGGTTCTCGGAAATGTTCTTGATCGAGAGCTGAATCTTTCCGTCTTTTTTGATGGCATCCACATAAACCCGTGTTCCCGGCATGGCATATTTGCAGACATTTACGTACAGGTTCTCAAGCACGCGCCAGATGCGGCGGCTGTCCGCACGGATCAGAAGCGGTTCCGGCTGGAAAATACAGATCAGGTCGAGATTGCGGCCTTCGAACCGCTCCGCAAATTCTCCGTTCACCTGCTGTACCAGTTCATTCAGGTTCAGGTTCATGAATTCCAGTTTAATATTTCCGGAGCTGATCTTCGATGCCTCGACAAGGTCCTCCGTCAGCTGTTTCAGGCGCTGTGATTTTTCGTCGAGTACGCGGATATAATCTTTCGCTTTCTCGTTTTCAATATTTTCCCGTTTCAGCAGATCGACATAATTAATAATAGAAGTAAGCGGTGTCTTGATATCGTGGGATACGTTGGTGATCAGATCCGCTTTTAAGCGCTCGCTCTTCATCTGCTCCTGCACTGCCTCTTTCATTCCCTCTCCGAGCGAATTGACAATTCCGGCAAGCTGAAGGTTGTCTTCCCCCTGCAGCTCCGTCAGGTCAATCTTGTAATCCAGATCGCCCGCAGCAATCTCTTTTAAGCCATGTTCAATCTGTTTTCTTCCGGATGCCTCGCGCAGCAGAAGAAGCAGCACTGCGGCATCCATCACCAGGGTAAGGAATACGCCGAACATTCCGAAGCCGCAGCAGAGAATGATCTGCACGCCGCAGAAAACGCAGAACATAAGGATCGTTCGCTCCGACTCCTGTCTGCCTTCATAGAAGGTTCTTCCGGCAGACACGATCCGGTGGCCGACGCAGTACAAAAACGACTGTTTCCAGACGTTGCGTGCTTTGATCCGGCGCACCAGTGAGCAGTACGGAATCAGTGTGATCAGAAATCCGGCGAGGATGCCCGATGCGGCCACCAGGCTTCGCCATGTATCTGCTTCATTTCCATAGGATCCGCTGTAGATGTAGTTTCCGTCAAAATTCTGGATATAATGAACGCCGCCGTAGGAAAGTTCGATGCAGACAGCAACGATTCCAACTGCTCCCATCACAATCAGGATGGCGGCTGCAGCTGCGATTTCCGTGTACCACTGATCGAAAAAGTAAAGGCGGATTTCTTTGTTTTTTCCATTTCTTCCTGCCTGCAGTGTGAACAGGACCAGGCAGACCAGCGTTCCGATTCCGCCAACTGCAATCATCAGAAGAAGGAGCTGCATTTTCGGAAGCCACTGGCTGTAGATCTCACTGTACTGGGAGAAATAGTCGCTTGCTGCCAGATCCGGATCCAGTGCAACAAAGATCTTCTGATAATTATCTGCAATCTGATTGTTCAGTAGATAGCTTCTCGCTGCTTCCACGGCCGGGCTGTTTTTTCTTGTTGCATAAGAACGGACTTTGTCGGCACCGCCGGTCCGGTCAACAGCAAAGGCGAACGGATAGGGCGATTTCTGCGCAATGGCTGTTGTGTAACCATTTTTCCAGGAATCCACATTCGTATAGATATTTCCTTCTTTATCCTCCAGACAGTACCAGAGATTGGCATCGTCCGCATCGACGCTGATGCCGCTCTCCTGGTTTTTAAAAGCAGCAACTTCTTCCGTGACCCCGGAAAGTGTCATATACAGATCGCGGATGGATACCTTTTTCAGATTTGCCGCCGCGTACTCATAGAGGTACGTTCCCGCTTTCGTTTTCTGCGTTTCCAGGCTCATTCCCTGATCGTATAGATACAAAAACTGGGAGGAAACATCAGCAGGATCAATTTTTTTCTCTTTCAGGCTTTTCACTGCATTATCGGAAGGAAAGTAGACCTCGCCGTCCGGGGAAAAGCTGTCAAACGTCTCTGCATCTGCCGCGCTCACTTCTTCGGTGAGTGCGGCTACATCCGTCTCTTCTGTTTCCTGGCTCACGTCAGTTCCATCTTCGTATGCAAGATAGGCTTCTTTGTCAATTCCGGCATCGTTCGTCGCATAATTGTCCGCAGTATACGCTGCCACCTCATTGAGGTCTGCGCTGCTGCCGTCATCGTACATCTTGACAAGCTGGTCAATGGTGTACGTTGTACTTATCCCGCCGCTTCCCTCTCCATCGGTTGCAAAGGCACGGTAATCAATCTCTTTTGTTCCGTCGTATCGACCGTTTGTGCCGAATTTACTCATATCATTATAGTAGCTCATGACGTTATGAAGCTGCCGCTGCACCAGTGTGCCGCATGCGGTGGTTTCTTCAAACGCATACTTTTTTGCTGCCGCATTCGGCGTCAGGCCGACGCTGGAAAGCATCAGTGTCTGAATGCCCCCGAACAGCGCACTGGCGGCAAAAACGATCAGCAGAAGAAAAACGATCAGCTTCCCCGTCAGGCTGTAGAGTTTTCGTTCTTTCACAATTATTCACTCCTTATTATTGTTTCTCAATCTTATACCCAATTCCCCATACAACTTTCAGATAGCGCGGCTCCTTCGGGTTGATTTCGATTTTCTCACGGATGTGACGAATGTGGACCGCAACGGTGTTGTCCGCACCGATCGCCTCCTCGTTCCAGATGCTCTCGTAGATCTGTTCAATCGAAAATACCTTGCCTGGATTTTTTACCAGCAGCAGGAGAATGTTATATTCGATCGGGGTCAGTTTGACTGGTTCACCCTCGACGCTGACTTCTTTTAAATCGTCATTGACGAGAAGCCCGCCGACCTGATACACATTTTCTCCGTCGTCCGCCGGAAGATTTCCAAGTTTCGTGTAGCGCCGCAGCTGAGATTTCACCCTCGCCACCAGCTCGAGCGGGTTAAACGGCTTCGTCACGTAATCATCCGCGCCGATGTTCAGTCCCAGAATTTTGTCCACATCCTCTGATTTTGCGGACAGAATAATGATCGGAATACTGCTCTTTTCCCTGATTTTCAGCGTCGCACGGATGCCGTCCAGTTTCGGCATCATGACGTCGATAATCAGCAGCTGAATCTCCTCCCTCTCGAGCATCTGGATGGCCTGCATGCCGTCATATGCTTTCAGCACATGATAGCCCTCCTGGGTCAGATAAATCTCAATGGCGTCTACAATCTCTCTATCATCATCACATACTAAAATGTTGTACATTTCTTCTTTCTCCACCTTTCATTTTTTCTTTTCCGGCACTTTTTTTCCGCGCCGGACCTCCCACATGATTCAAAGATGATTGTACCGCAAATTCCCTCAAGTTGCCAGATGTCTTTTGTTTTCATCCTTACTGTACCAAAGGAATCTTTAGGTCCGCAAAGGAAAACCTTAAGTTTCTATAAAGTTTTGTCTGTGAATTCAGAGCTCAAACATTTTTTAGACAATTGCAATTATTTTCTTAGCACATCCTGCTTGCCGTCTATGCGGATCTCAATAATTTAAAGATCATCAACGACCGATACGGGCATGAAGAAAGGGACTTCTCCATCCGCCTTGTCGGACAGTTTCTGCAGGATTCCATCGGCAAACGCGGTGTCTGCGGACGCATCGGCGGCGATGAATTCGCATATCTTGTTCCGTGTTCCGACGAAACAATGTCCAGGGATCTGTACCGGACGCTGCACTCCGCATTCGACATTTTTAATAGAACGAACGAAAAAGCATATAATATTACCGTTTCCACCGGCTTTTATCTGCTTCCGAAAGACATGGATTCCACACTTCCGGAGATGCTCGCGCATGCGGATGCAATGCTTTACGAGGAGAAACAGAAACGAGATAAGAATGTTGCGAAAATTTTACCAAAATAGGAATTGATTTTTTTCTGGAAAGCAGTTAGAATACTTGAGGGATGATTTTTGAATCCCGTATTTCAAGCGAAACAGACCGGCAAAAACGGCTGTTTGATCAAAAAATTTCTAAAAAAAGGCAGGTGAACAGAATGGATAGTTGTGATTCTCATGGGCGAAGTACCAGCATAGGACGGGAACCGGAAAATATGCAGGATGACGGCCATCCTTCTGTCCTGCTTTAATCTTAAATATTTTCCCTTCTTATCCTATGAAAACCCGAAGTAAGACACATGATCCAAACCAGTTTTGAAACGTAATTCTCTGGTTCTTTTTTCGTGTGCTTTTACTGCCCTGTGAGGGTTCCAACATGCTTTTTCGCACCGACAGCACGCATGTTTTTTTCTGCTGTCAAAAAAAAGAATGGAGGATAACGAAAAAATGGAAAAACGAGTACAGGATTATACCCAGGAGATCCTGGATACAATCCGCAGTAACTCTTCTCCGGCTGTCATGGGCAGCCGCCTGGAAGATTACCACGAAAATGACCTGGCAGATGTTCTGCCGCTTTTAACGGTTCCGGAGCGATGCAAACTGTACCGCATTCTGGACACGGACATGCTGTCCGATATTTTTGAGTATGCTGAATCCGACAACGTAGCCGAGTACCTCGAAGAGATGGATGTCAAAAAAGCCGCTTCCATCCTCTCCAAAATGGAGACCGATGCACTGGCCGAGGTTCTGCAGAAACTCGACAAAGCAAAGAAAAAACTTCTGATCGAACTGCTCGATCCGGAAGTACGCCACGATATTGAGATGATCGCCTCCTTCGATGAAGATGAAATCGGTAGCCGCATGACGACAAACTGCATCATCATCCGCGAGGATCTGAATGTCAAACAGGCGATGAGCAGCCTGATCGATCAGGCCGCAAAGAACGACAACATCTCTACCATCTTTGTTGTCAATGCGCAGCAGAAATTTTACGGAGCGATCGATCTGAAAAACCTGATCATCGCAAGACGCGACGAGACGCTCGAGGATCTGACCGTAACTTCTTACCCGTACGTATATGCAGAGGAGCCGATCAACGAGTGTATCGAAGAACTGAAGGATTATTCCGAGGATTCTATTCCGGTCCTCGACAATGACAACCGCCTGCTCGGTGTCATCACATCATCAAACATCATCGACCTGGTTGATGATGAGATGGGTGAGGACTACGCGATGTTCGCAGGTCTGACCGCAGAGGAGGATTTAAAAGAGCCGTTAAAAGACAGTATGAAAAAACGTCTTCCATGGCTGATCATCCTGCTCGGTCTTGGCATGCTGGTTTCTTCTGTAGTCGGTATTTTCGAACAGGTTGTCACAACCCTTCCGATCATCATGACCTTCCAGTCCCTGATCCTTGACATGGCCGGAAACGTTGGTACCCAGTCCCTGGCTGTTACCATCCGTGTCCTGATGGATGAGTCCCTGACCGGAAAACAGAAATTACAGCTTGTTTTCAAGGAAATGCGCATCGGTTTCTGCAATGGTCTTCTGCTTGGTGTTCTGTCCTTTGCTGTCATCGGACTTTTCATCTTCTTATTCAAGGGAAAGACCATGATGTTCGCATTTTCCGTTTCCGCCTGCATCGGCATCGCACTGCTGCTGGCAATGCTGATTTCCAGTGCCGTCGGCACCTGCATTCCGCTGTTCTTCAAAAAGATCCACATCGATCCGGCGGTTGCTTCCGGTCCGCTCATCACGACGGTCAACGACCTTGTCGCTGTCGTTACATTCTATGGCCTGAGCTGGCTGTTCCTGATCGAGATGCTGCATCTCGCAGGCTGATCTTTTGATACGACTGAAAAATTTTTAAGAGGCAGATATCAACTTTTTCTGGTTTCGGAAAAAGCTGATATTTGCCTCTTATCTTTTCTCTTCCCTTCTTTACATTCCAAACAGAAACCGATATAATAGCAGGTAACGGTGCTTTTATGCTTTGACGTTTCACAGTGCCGCAAATATTTTGAAATGAGGGTTTTTGAAAACATGATTGTCAATCTCATCACCACAGTCTACAACTTTCTCTGGGGCGATCTTTTTACGATTCCGCTCCCGGGCGGCGGCAGTCTCGGAATCTCCCTTTTGATTCTTCTGCTGATCCCAACCGGCATCTATTTTACGATCCGGACACGTTTTCTTCCTATCCGTCTGTTCCCGGACATGATCCGTGCCCTGTCGGAAAAGAAAAATGAAAAAAGCAGCCTTTCTTCTTTTCAGACACTGATCGTTTCCACCGCAACGCGTGTCGGTATGGGAAATCTGGTCGGCGTTGTCGCTGCAGTCTCCGCCGGAGGCGCAGGTGCTGTGTTCTGGATGTGGGTGACGGCTATCATCGGCTCGTCTACCGCGTTTATCGAAGCTACGCTCGCACAGCTTCACAAAGAAGAAGATCCTCTGTACGGCGGCTACCGCGGCGGTCCTGCCTACTACATTCACGATCTGGTTGAAGACCACCTCAAGAAGAAAAAACGATACGTTCTGCCGGCTGTTCTGTTTGCCATTGCCGGTCTGATCTGCTGGTGCGGTATCAGTCAGGTAATCAGCAACTCCGTGGCTTCTTCTTTTAAAAATGCATTTTCCATTCCGCCGCTTTACACCAGTATCATGCTGGTGATTCTTTCTGCAATCATCGTACTGCGGAAAAATGCAACCGTAAAGGTGCTGGATTTTATAGTTCCTGTCATGGCAGTCTGCTATTTCTTTATCACACTGTTTATCATCGCAGTCAACCTCCGTCAGATTCCTTCTGTGTTTGCACGCATTTTTGAGGAAGCCTTCGGACTTCGTCAGATGGCAGCCGGCGGTTTTGGTGCTGTTCTGATGAACGGTGTAAAGCGTGGTCTGTTTTCGAATGAAGCCGGTTCCGGCTCCGCTCCATGCGCCGCTGCCGCCGCAGAATGTGACCGCCCGGCCAAAGCAGGCCTTGTACAGGCGCTCGGCGTTTTTGTTGACACAATCGTCATCTGCAGCTGCACCGCAATGATTATGCTGCTTGCACCAAAGGATCTGATTAATGGCCTTTCCGGCATGGATCTCTTGCAGACCGCCATGCAGTATCATCTGGGAAAATTCGGTGTGATTTTCATTGCACTTACGCTGTTTTTGTTCAGCTTTTCCACGTTCCTCGGCATTTTGTTCTATGCCAGAAGCAACGTTGCCTACCTGTTCGGTGACAAGTGGTGTTTCCAGACCGCTTACAAGGTTCTTGCACTTGTAATGCTGTTTATCGGCGGTATTGCCGCATACACTTTTGTGTGGGATCTTGGTGATGTCGGCATCGGGCTGATGACAATTTTCAACATTATTGCACTGTATCCACTTGCAGGTGAGGCGCTTTCCGAGTTAAAATCATATGAGGAGTCGAAGAAATCGTAAATCCTGTGGATTGCTGTTTCGGACCGAAAAATGGGTTTTTGAAAAAGGAGGTTTTTACACATGATCATTGAACCATCAAACTACACGTATGAGACAATGCCGGACTACACAGACGCGGTAGACGGCGCCGTGGAAATTCCGGTGACCGGAGAGGAAATTGAGATCCGCTATGCGCATGAAGTTGTCTACGACGAGGCGCACAATCTTCATCTGGAAATTTTCACACCATTCCAGATGGCGCACCCGGAGCGCACTTGGCCGTGCATCACATTTATTCAGGGATCCGCCTGGATGAAACAGTATGTCTACCAGAAGGTCGGCATGATCGCCCGTCTGGCGCAGCGCGGCTACGTTGTTGCAATCGTCGAATACCGTCACAGCGGAATCGCACATTTCCCAGCGCAGATCATCGACGCAAAAAATGCGGTACGTTTTCTGCGTGCGCATGCGGAGGAATACAAGCTGAATCCATCGCAGATGTTCCTGATGGGAGATTCTTCCGGCGGACAGGTTTCTTCCGTTGCCGGCATGACCGCAAAGAGCGGAAAACTTGACGAGCCGATCAATGAGGAAAGCTGCGAGGTATGCGGTATTATCGATCTGTACGGAGCTGTTGATGTGACACTGCCGTACGGCTATCCGATAACGCTGAACCATCAGAAACCAGACAGCCCGGAGGGCATGCTGATGGGCTATGACATTACCGAGCATCTTGAGGAGGCTAAGGCAGCCTGCTCCAAAACATACGTGAACGAGGATTTCCCGCCGATGCTGATCGCACACGGCACCAAGGACACGATGGTGTTCTGCCAGCAGAGTGTCGATCTCTACCACGCATTAAAGGATGCCGGAAAAGATGTACAGCTGTATCTTCTTCGCGGCGCAGACCACGGCGGTGCCGCATTCTGGACCGAGGAAATGATTACCGTTTACGATAACTTCTTCAAAAAATGTTTGGGTGAATAACATGAGAATTGCTTACTGCGAAGATGAACCGGCGCAGCGTTCCCGGATGGAACTGCTGCTCCGCACCTTTGCGGAGCGAAAAAGGCTTCCTCTGACCGTGGAAGCCTTTTCAGACTCCGCCGCTTTTCTGTTCCAGTATCCCGGCTCGTATCCGTTTGATCTCATCTTTCTCGATATTGATCTCGGCGGAATGGACGGCATGGCGCTGGCGCGGAAAATCCGTGAAACGGACAGTGAGGTGCCGATTCTCTTTCTGACGAATCATAAAGAATATGTTTTCGAAGGATATGAGGTGCAGGCGTTCCGGTATCTCTTAAAGCCGGTGACAGAGGATACACTGTTTCCGCTGCTCGAGGAGCTGCAGGCGATGCGCGGACAGGAAAAGCCGCATCTGCTGCTTTCACTTGGCGGGGAGACGCAGAAGCTGTTTCTCTCCGACCTGCTTTTTGTGGAATCCGATAATCATTATCTGACGCTGCATACAGCCGCCGGAATGGAAACTTTTAAGAAAAATCTGTCGGAGTTCCGCGAAGAACTTTCTGCCGCATGGCAGGCTTCTGGTGAGACGGGGGAATGTTTTGCGGCCGCACACCGGAGTTATCTTGTGAATCTCGCTCATGTGGAGCGGATCACGCGGACGGAATGTCTCTTGTCGGACGGAACAAAAATTCCGGTCAGCCGCGGATGCTATGCATCACTCAACCATGCGTTCCTGCAGTTTTACCGGCCGAATGCGTTTTAAAGGTTTTGCATTTTTTAATTTCCAATTCCGAACGAACCGAGGTGATGTTTCATGGCGCACATTCCATTTTTATCCCATTATCTGGAACGCAAAAATATCGAATACCAGAACCAGCTTCTCGCCCGCCAGGTCGAGGAAGTGCAGAATATCTATCTGACAATGCGCGGCTGGCGCCATGATTACCACAATCATCTGCAGTCAATGAAGGCATATGTTGAGATGGGACAGTATGATAAGCTGCAGGAATATCTCGGGCTGCTCGAAAATGATCTCGATCAGGTCAACCAGCTCTGCGACTCGGGGAATGTGAATCTCGATGCGATTTTAAATTCCAAAATTTCACTCGCCGAAAAGAACGGCATCCGCGTGGATTACAAGGCAGCCTGCCCGGCCAATCTTACGGTGAGTGATATTGATCTCTGCGCGCTGATCGGAAATCTGATTGACAATGCGGTGGAAGCATGCGAGGGCCTTGCGGATCCCTATATCCGGCTTTATATTGGTGTGCTGAAAAACCAGCTGTATATTTCCGTTACGAATGCAACAAAGGATACTGTGCGGAAGCTGGACAGCGAGTATATCACCACGAAGCGCGGAAATCACGGGCATGGGCTGAAACGGATCAATCTTGTTGTGGAAAAGTACGAAGGATATATCAACCGGCAGAACGAGCCCGGCGTTTTCGTGACGGAGATTATGCTGCCGCTGTAAAAAGCTCTTTCCAGAATTTTTTGATTTTGTCCGATGATTCTACAGAAAAATTTTGCAGAACGTGAACACTTTTTTTGCTGTTCGCGTTCTTTTTTGTTCCATTTACGTACTTTTCCCCCGTGTTTTGCATGAATATGGTAGGATAACTACAGTTCACGAAAGACATGTGACAGAGGAGGTCTTTATGTATTCATTATGGTCTAACTACATTTATATTCATCGGGAGCTGTGGCATTACAGCAAAAAGCCGTTTCTCTTTCAGGCACTCGAAATCGTCTCACAGGTGCTCACCGGCTTTTTCGGGATTCTGCTTCCTGCCGGGATTCTCCTGTTTCTGGAACAGAGCAGCGGCTTTTCCGGATTTGCACTTGGAACGCTCGTTCTCTTTCTTTGCTATGCCGTTGTTTTTGTCAGCCACACCTTTCTGCAATCGCGGAACGCCTGGCAGTATACCGAATTCCGGACCGGCTTTTTTACGCGCCGCCTTCTCTGTCATTTCATGCAGATAGATTATGCGGTTCTGACAGAACCAAAAACGCTGCAGCTCGCCGAAAAAGCCGTCGGAGCCACCTGCAGCAACTGGGTCGGCGTGGAAGGCATGTTCCGATACGATGTCACAATTTATTCTTCGTTTCTTGGGCTGATTCTCTACGCAGGACTGATCGGAACCGTCCATCCGGCTATCATTCTTCTGCTGCTTGTGCTCTCGGTTCTGCAGTTTCTCAGCTACCGCCGCGCGGCTTCTTACGAAGTCCGCCGCAGAGACGATCTGTCTGAAATTGAAGTATCGCAGCGCTATTTCCAGAAACAGTCGTACAACACATCCGCCGGAAAGGATATCCGTCTGTATCAGCTGAACGGATGGCTCGATGGTGTTTATCGCCAGCTCAACAAGCGGTATCAGAAAATTCTGTTCCGCATCCGCAGCGCCTACTTTGCAAATGATCTGCTGACACTTACACTACAGCTTCTGCGCGACGGAATCTGCTATGGCTTTCTGATTTACCGTCTATCCCACGGCACGATGACCGTATCCGGCTTTGTGCTTGCGCTCGGTGCCGTCTCCGGTTTTTCTTCATATTTTAACGAGATCACCGCCGCGCTCTCCAAATCCGTGCTCTGTCTCGAGCAGATCCGCTGGCTGCGGGAATTCTTCGATCTCCCGTTCCCTGCAGGCCACACGCTGCCGTTCCGGCCGGAACTTGCGGAAGAAAAACCGCTGGAAATCTGCTTTTCCCACGTCTCGTTTTCCCATCCGGGCGGCGATAAAAGGATCCTCGATGATGTCAGTTTTACACTCCATGCGGGCGAGCATACGGCACTTGTCGGCATCAACGGCGCCGGAAAATCCACCATTGTCAAGCTGATCTGCGGGCTATATCAGCCAACGGAAGGGAATATCACCATCAACGGCATTCCCCTTGGCAGTCTGAATCCGGCACAGTATTACAAAGCAATCGCGGCGGTCTTTCAGGACCCGTTTGCACTCTCGTTTTCGATTGCAGAAAATGTGAGCTGCTCCCCACTGGAAGAGACCGATCGTAACCGTTGCCGAGAAGCACTCATCCGCGCCGGACTCTGGGAAAAAATTGCAAGTCTGCCGCAGAAAGAAGAAACCTATCTTGGCAAGGATATGGCGGACGACGGCATTACGCTTTCCGGCGGTGAAATGCAAAAACTGATGATGGCGCGGGCACTCTATAAAAATTGCCATCTGCTCCTGCTCGATGAGCCGACGGCTGCGCTCGATGCAATCTCGGAAAATAAAATGTACGAAACCTACAGCACACTGCTGAAAAATAAGACTGCGCTTTTCATCTCGCACCGTCTTGCATCGACACGCTTCTGCGATACGATCCTGTTTCTCGAAAACGGAAAGATCAAAGAATGCGGAACCCACGATGAGCTGATTGCCCTTGGCGGATCGTATGCGCATATGTTTGAGGTGCAGAGCCAGTATTATCAGGAAACGGAGGAAGATATCTGATGAAAATGAAAGAACGGTTTCATGCCATCTGCCGCTTTTTAACTATGGTGAGCCAGGGCAATCACCGCGTGCTGTTCTGGCTTCTCGGAAGCGCTTTTGCAGCTGCAACGCTGCCGTATCTCTCCTTGTTTTTCTCGGCGCGAATTTTGAATTTACTGCTTGCAAAGTCGTACCGCGCCTGTCTGTATACTGTTGTCGTCTTTCTGCTTACGCAGTATGGGCTGGGATTGTTTGAAAAAATCTGCCGCCAGTATCTCAACGGCCAGAAGGAGCTCTGTCTTGCACGCACGGAACAGAAAATCACCGCAAAGGCGCTGGAGCTGGAGTTTGAGAAA
Source organism: Blautia sp. AF32-4BH (assembly GCF_003460565.1). NCBI lineage: Bacteria > Bacillati > Bacillota > Clostridia > Lachnospirales > Lachnospiraceae > Blautia > Blautia sp. AF32-4BH. The sequence continues at coordinate 144,807 of NZ_QTVL01000007.1, forward strand.
TTCGAAAAAACAGAGACGATGGATGCCATCCGGCGCACCAACGTCTCCTCCATGGGATCGGGAAATGTGGGTGACCAGCTCATTGTCATTCATACGCTGATCACTTCCCTGCTCTCGGTTCTCTATGCCCTGTTTTTCCTGCTCCGTCTGTTTCTTCTGTCCGACAGCAGCAGGAATAACTTTTTCACCTCGTCGTTTTCGATGCTTGCACTGCTCCTGCTCTGTGGTGTGCAGCTTGCACTTTCCTCCCGCATCAACCGCAGGAGTACGCAGAAAAAGATAGAGCTGAACCAGTGCAACGACCATTCCAACTCGGTTGCCAATTATCTCGTTAATGTGATGCTTGAAGAACGGCGCGCGGACGATATCCGCATCGGTCATCTCGATCATTTTCTCGACGTACAGTTTGGAAAAGCCATGGAACACTTTCTGCCGATGTACCTCGACTTCGCCCGCTTCTCCGCCATCACAGACGGAAAAAACGCGCTGCTTTCGCTCCTTTCCAATTTCGCTGCGTACCTTGTGATCGGCGCCAGGGCTCTGTACGGCGTTCTCCCCATTGGGGATGTTCTTCTGTATGCCGGTTCCGTGACACGCGCCATGAGTGATCTTCAGACATTTCTCGCAACCGGATCGGAGTTCGACTATATCAATTCCTATCTCTCGACCTATGAGGATTTCATTGCGCAGCCGTCTATGGCCTACGACGGTACACTGCCGATTGAGAAACGCGACGACGGCCAGTACGAATTTGCGTTCCACGATGTCTCATTCTCTTATCCCGGTACGAATATTCCGGTACTCGAACATGTGACACTGTCCTTTGCCGTCGGCGGAAAAACCGCCCTCGTTGGCCGTAACGGAGCCGGAAAGACAACACTCATCAAGCTGCTCTGCCGCCTGTATGAGCCAACTTCAGGTTACATCACCCTGAATGGCATTGACATCCGCAAATATAGCTACAAAGAGTACACGCAGGCATTCTCCGTCGTTTTCCAGGATTTCCACCTGTTTTCCCTCCCGCTCGACGAAAACATCGCCGCCGGAACCGAGATTGATGAAGCTGCTTTGCAATCCTCTCTTGCAAAAGTCGGTCTCACCGACCGTGTACAGCAACTCCCGCAGGGCGTCCGCACCCGCCTTTACAACAACAACGGCTCCGGTGTCGACCTTTCCGGCGGCGAGGCCCAGCGCACCGCCATCGCCCGCGCCCTCTACAAGGATGCCCCGTTCGTCATCCTCGACGAGCCGACCGCAGCCCTCGACCCGATCGCTGAGGCTGAAATCTACGAACAGTTCAGCCAGATGACCGCCGGCAAAACCGCTGTCTACATCTCCCACCGCATGAGCAGCTGCAAATTCTGCGACCGCATCATCGTCCTCGACCACGGCCGCATCGCCGAAGACGGAACCCACGACACCCTCCTCGCAAACCACGGCATCTACGCCAATCTTTACGAAACCCAGGCCCAATACTACACCTGAGTCCTCACCATCCCGTCCCCCACAACGTAAATGGGAGTCAGAAAAACACAACCCCTGGCAGTTCGTGCTAAGAACTTCCAGGGGTTGTGTTTTTCTGGCTCCCCTCCACTTATTTCAGGAATGCAAACGGCTCCTCATCATGAATAAAATGCATCAGATGATAAGAACACATAATTGCTACATTTTCTTCCTTTAAGATTCTCTTTGCCTCCTCGCGGTCAGCAAGGACAACTTCGATCACTTCGCTCTCTTCGAGGTATTTGCGGCTGATCTCGCCCTCGCACCAGCCGTAAACGGCAGAGCATGCTTCATCGGTCAGGCCGATTGTGGTGAAGAACGGTTTCTCGTAGCAGGGATCTACTTTCAACGGGTGAAACGTAAGACCGGTCTCCTCATGCATCTCGCGCACGGCAGCCTCATGGAACTCCTCGCCCGGTTCCACCAGGCCTGCCGGGAATTCGTAGATGTAGTCATCAATGGAAACGCGGTACTGGCGCACCAGGACAATTTTGTCGCGTTTTTCCCCGTACAGACTGTACATCAGCACACCGTCCGGCGTATTTTTCCTTGTTTTAATCTTCATCTGCTCGATGGATTTTGCGCGGGAAGCCACGTAATAGCGGAAGTGATGGTTTACTTTGTTTGTCCCTTCCACCAGGTAAAGATTTACGAACGGATTTTCCGTCTGTTTTGTGATTTTTTCAACATTCGGCATAAGTAACAACCTCTTTCTTTTCTCTTTTACTGGTCAAAATCAGCCTCAAACACGCCCTCCGGGGTGCGCATCGTCAGCACGCCGAGGTTGAATTCATCATCCATCACCGTGATGTGGTACTCGAAAATCACATCATCATCAAATTTCGATAATACCACATAGGAACCGTTCTCTTTTCCCTCGATCTGGTCGCAGATGTCATCGTAAACATCGCTTCCCGAAATCGGCCGCGGATAGCCGGATTCTTTGATTTTCTTTTCAATCATTTCATATAATTCGTTCATGTTCTGCCCTCGTTTTTCTTTTTATCGGTTATGTTTCATTGTACCACGAAAAGACCCGCGGGGACAATCCATTGCGGCGATTCACCGTGAACTTTTTTTATTTTCATACATCTTCTGGTCCGCCTGTTTCATGATGACGGATTCCGAGATTTCCATGTTTTCCCGAACCATTCCGCCGACGGTGCCGTTGATTCTGTTGTACGCCGTCATGATGCCCTCTGCGCCGCTCTCCTCAATACATCTGCGGAACGGCTCGAGATACAGCTCATATTTATTCCGCGGGTCAATCGAAGAGTTCTTCCAGCCGCGGCCGACCTCGGTGTTGTTTCCATAGAAGTGTTTCAGGGTTGATGCACAGCGCAGATATTTTGGATCGTCGCCCTGCATTCCCTCGATGTAAGCGCCGGCCATTTTTCCGGTCAGCACAGGGTCCTCGCCGTAGCACTCCTCGTTTCTTCCCCATCTCGGATCACGCTCGAGGTCAACGGTCGGTGCCCAGCGGCTGCGGGAAGGATGTCGTCACGTCCGGCTTTCCTTTACGATCTCAACCGCCTCTTTCACCAGCTCTTCAATGCGGTCGAATTCGTTGTTTTCAATTATCGTATTTTTTACCATCCAGCTTCCGCCGCATGCTGCGATGCGGTCGTATGCCAGGTATTCTCTTACATTCTGCGGGTTGATGCCGCCGGTCGGCATGAATTTCATCATGGTGTACGGTGCTGCGATGGCACGGATGTATTTCAGTCCGCCTGCCGGTTCTGCCGGGAAGAATTTCACCATGGTGAGCCCAAGACCGATCGCCTGCTCCATCTCAGTCGGGGTCACGATGCCCGGGATCACTGGTACTTCGTGTGCCTGACACCATTTTACTACCTCCGGGTTGAGACCCGGGCTGACGATAAATTTTGCTCCGGCTTTTACGGCGCGGTCCGCCTGCTCGGTTGTGAGCACAGTTCCGGCTCCCACCAGCATCTCCGGGAATTTTTCACTCATAATGCGGATGGATTCTTCTGCCGCATCGGTGCGGAAGGTCACCTCGGCGCAGGCAAGTCCGCCCTTGCAGAGAGCTTCGGCAAGCGGCTCTGCTTTTGCTGCATCCTGTAAAACGACAACCGGCACAATGCCGTATGTTCCAAGCTGTTCGAGAATCTGATTCATGATAGCTGTTCCTCCGTTTTGATCTTTATCTGAAATTTATTCTGCATTCTGTTTTTATTTTATTCCCTTGTATCGTAACTGGACAAGTTGTTTTTTTCTATTGTGCGGATTGCCGAATACATTGTAAAACTTGCTGTTTTGTGATATGCTGGGAATTGTTGTTATGGTTCAAAAATATCATTTTTTTGCAAGGATGCTTTTATTATGAAAGAAAAACTGCAGACGAAATTTGCCACCCGGCAGTACATGATTTCGGATACGTTTGAGTTATACTATTACAGCACCGACGATGTGCCCGGCGTAAAAGAACATACGCATACGCATTATGAGTTCTATCTCTTTCTCGAAGGGGCGATCTCACTGGAAATCGACGGAGTGCTCTACACACCGACGCCCGGCGATCTTCTTCTGATTCCGCCCGGCGTACCGCATCATCTGGTGATGCACGACCTGTCTGTGCCGTACCGCCGCTTTGTGTTCTGGGTCAGCACCTCTTTTGCAGAGCAGCTCCGCGCCCGTTCCGCCGACTACGTTTACCTGATGGAATACGCTGCCGAAAATCAGAAATATCTGTTCCCGCTCGATTCCGTCGAGTTCAACACGATCCAGTACCGCACCATCCGCCTGATCGAAGAAATGCGGTCCGATCATTTTGGAAAAGAGACGCAGATTTTTCTCTACGTCAGCGACCTGCTGATGCAGATCAACCGAACGGTGTATGAGCAGCATCACCCGCTCACCCGGAAAGCACAGCTCTCGCTGTATGAACAGCTCTGTTTCTATATTGATGAGCACCTGTCCGAGAATCTGTCGCTCGAACGGCTGGCGGCGGAACTTTTTGTGAGCAAATATCACATTGCACACGTTTTCAAGGATGAAATCGGCATGTCGATCCACCAGTACATTTCCAAAAAGCGGCTGGCAAGGTGCCGTGAAGCGCTGCTCGGCGATGTACCGGTCACAAAGGTGTATCTGCTGTTCGGATTTCACGACTATTCGAGTTTTTACCGCGCGTTTAAAAAAGAGTACGGGATCTCGCCGAAGGATTTTAAAGAACTGCATACCGTTACCAGCGATTAACACGGTCGTTCCAAATGCACTGTTCATATGGCAGTAACAAAATAGAAAGATTTCTGATCGAGATAATATAAGAGAAAAAATGGTCGTGTTGTGTAAGTACAATATGCCCGTTTTCATTATAAAAAATAGAACTAACAATGTACTTAGGACTAGTTGGCGTGCTAACGATTTGGTATAATGCAAATAAAGATAAATATTGGAATTTATTAAGGAGTAGTGGAAGAATGGTATTATTGGTTGTAGACACGCAAAAGGCACTTGTTAACGATGAATTATATAATTGTAATGAGTTTATTGACAATATTCAACTGCTAATTAAAAAAGCACGAGAAAACAATGTTGAAGTCATTTATGTTGTACATGATGATGGTGTTGGGAGCGGTTTAACAAAAGGTACTGATGGTTTTGAAATATTTGAAAAATTTAAGCCACTATCTAATGAAAAAGTATTTGTTAAAATCGTGAATAGTGCGTTTAAAGATACTGGTTTAGTTGAGTATTTAATGAAAAAAAATGAAAAAGATATAGTTGTTGTTGGACTTCAAACCGATAAATGTATCAATGCAACAGTAATAAGTGGATTTGAATATGGCTTTAATTTGATTGTACCTGCATTCGCAAATTCGACGGTAAACAATAATTATATGAATAACAAAAAAAGCTATCGGTATTATAACGAATTTATGTGGCATGAACGGTATGCTGAATGTATTTCTATAGAGGAAACTATAAAAAGAATGGAGGACTAAAATTTAGTTGATGAGGAGATTATTATGAAAGATAAAAGTATTTTAATCAGTATGGGAATTATTCTTTATATTATTATGGCTGGAGTGGATAGATTTGTTTATCGCATACCTAATATTGTTTATATTCCAGTAGCAATTTTAGGTATTGCTTTAATGTTGATTGGATTTTTCAAGAATAAATCAAAATAAAAAATTAAAAATCAGAGGTGATTTGAAATGAGTAAAAATAATAGGTTTGAAATAGTGTATCAAGAAACGGGTTTAAAAAGTGAGAAAACAATATATGTTGATAAAGAAACAGGAGTAAATTATCTTTTTATTGCAAATGGATTTGGAGGTGGTTTAACTCCATTATTAGATGTGGAGGGAAAACCTATTATTACGAAATGATCCATAATACTAAGAACTAATAGACGAATATATAAACTAGGACTTGTGGAGGTAATGGAAATGAAATTGAAAAATCCTATGCTAGTGGTAACAGATATAGAGAAATCAGTTGAGTTTTATAAAAAAGTTTTCGGGCTTCATGTGATTATGGATTTTGGAGCAAATAAAACTTTAACAGGCGGTTTGGCTTTGCAGACGGTTGAAACATATAAAGACTTTATCGGGAAAAGTGGTATTTCTTTTGGTGGCAATAACTTTGAAATTTATTTTGAAGAAGATAATTTCGATGAATTTGCGGATAAGCTGAAAGAATGTAATGTTGAATACGTCCACCCCATTGTAGAACATTCATGGGGACAGCGTGTTGTTCGTTTCTATGACCCAGATAAACATATTATTGAAGTTGGTGAGAACATGAAAATAGTATGTAAGCGTTTCTTAAATAGTGGAATGACACCAAAACAAGTATCAGAACGCATGGACGTACCTATGAAATTTGTCAATGCCTGTATGCGATAAATCCCAGTTTGCCTATACCTAGTGAGGTCAAGGAACAAGGCGAAGCCGATACGCCGTAGGGCAGTCCTTGACGGAACGGACACAGCCAACAGCACCATGATACAGCAGAGGACTTGTAAGGTCAGAAACCTTGCAAGTCCTCTTGTTTATTGTTGGTTGTGATATTTTAGGTATAGTGCTTCTTTTTCAATTTCTTTCTCAAATGCCTTTATATGGAATCCATATGGTTTAGTATTGATTTGAAAACAATCATCAGTTGGTGAATAGGAAAGCATGGTAACTTTCGGTTCAAACGTTTTTGTGTCAATTCCGTAATAATATATAGTAGCAGTTATCAGTACCATGTTGATACTTTCAAAATCTTTTGTAAAAATAGCGTGCCTGTCAGAGTGGAACAGGTCTGATGGACATTCGTAAAACTCGGAGCAGTCCTCTTTTAAAAACAAGGGGAGCAGGTGCATTGCATTGGAACTCCTGTCTACAAGAACATAGAAACGGGGAATCATGGCGGCATACTGGGGCATCATGGCAATATACATATCATCTAGCTTGTCAAGAAGATATTCCGAGCAGTCATTATTATAAAAGACATAAGGAAGTGCCTGTTCCTGCCCTTGTGAGCCAGTCTGCATGGGTACGTTCTCTCCGTAAAGCCACCGCAAGTCCACATCTAAAGAATCGGCAATCTGTTCCATTTTATCTGCTTTGGGATTGTACTGTCCTGAAAGATAGGAACTGAATGCTCCTTTGCTGATACCTGTATCTTTTACAATATCAATCTGTTTCTTATTTTTAGCTTTCATAGCAAATCGAATCCGTTCTGCGATGGTATTCATCTGAAAAAACCTCTCTTTCTATATCTCGTTATAACTTGTTATATCTTATCATCTAAATCCACTATACCACAGGTGCAGAAAAAAGAAAATAAAAAGTTCATAAAAAACTAAACTTTCTCTTGCGAACTGAAAATCTGTGTGCTATGATACAAATGGGTTCAGAAATAACTGAACTATATGACGTCATATCAAAGGAACTGGAAATAAAAGAAAGCTGTCCTATCGGCAGGACGGGGAGAAAGGAAGATGTATGCAGATTACATTGACAAAAGAACAGGTCAGAGAAGCCTTTGGAGAACTTCGATTTATGGGTGCAGACGCTTGTTACCATTATGATAGGGAGAACAAGAAGAAAACAGAGGAAGTGGAAGCCTTAAAACTTCATCTTGGAAGCATGAAGTTAGGAAACAGCGTGGATATTCGTCTGGAAGCAACGGAACTTCCGAAGATTGAGCCTTATGCGGTGGTAGAACTGGAAGAAGCAGTATACTCGCCTTATGTACAGAGAGGGAATTTCCCTGTGCTGGTGGAGAGGATTACCTGTAAAGGAATCCGCAGTATTTCAAGCAAACAGGTATAGGCAGTCAAAGTTCCTGTCCCCGTTCTGACGTACCAAACGGCAGGTTGGGGGCAGGGCAACGGCAATGCCGTTGCAGATAGGAGGTTTGATAAATTTGGAAGAAAGAAGCGGAAGTCTTCTTTCAGAACTCCCCTACACTAACAGGGGAGTAATACGGCAGAAAGAAGAATTAAGCGCGTTGATAGACTGGTGTCAGATAACCATTAAGGAAGTTCCATTAGAAGCAGTCATAGAAGATGTGCTGAGAATACCTTTGGAACTTATGACGGTCACAGGCTATGAAAAGGGGATTGCAGGACATGAGGTTGTAGCAATCTTCGATAATATCAAGGTGCTAAAGCCAACAGGAAACGCACAGTATCAAGGCTTTCAGATTTTAATGAGTGGGAAAGGCTGTCGCAACTATGAGATTTTTTTACAGCTCAATGAGGAAACATGGTTTGATTTCTTAAACAGAGTTTGCCAGTATCACATCAACTTTCCTCGGATTGATTTGGCGATAGATGATAGAAAACCATATTTGAGTATTCCCGATTTGATTGTAAGGACAAAAGAGGGATTGCTTTCCACAAAGTTACGGGAGATAGATTTTCACGATTCGGGAGAACTAAAAGAGGAAGTCTTTCAGAGTAAAGGTGGAAGTCTTTATCTCGGCAGTTCAGCCAGTAATTTAAGATTGGTATTTTATGAAAAAGGATATGAACAGAATAAAAAGTATGGAACGGAACTGGATGAAAATTGGAATCGATATGAATTGAGATTTCGACAGGAAATGGCAGTAAGTGTCGTACAGGAATTATTGAGATACAGAGATGTGGCAGGACTGGCAATGGAAGTATTGAACAGTAAAATACGATTTTTAGAAAAGCCGACAGACAGCATGACAACTCGAAAAAGACTTTATCCCACTTATCGCGCGTGGGCGGAACTGATGAAAGACATAGGTAAGGTGAAACTTACCATGCAACCACAGAAGAAAAGTCTGCAAAAGGTGTGGGAATGGCTGGAAAAATATGTTGCACCATCTTTAAAGCTGTTTGCAGAGGTGGGAAAGATAGAGCAGAGAGATTATATTGGGAATCTCATAGCAAATGGAGAAATGAATATCACACAGAAGCAGTTGTATGAGGACTACTTAAAATCCTTAAAGTTAAGTGAAAAGAGAAGTTAAGGTAAAAGGGAATAATCGTTCAGACTGGACATATAAATGCAGAAAGGACTTTTAGGAGTGAACATATTTGAAAAAGACGAAACTGAATATACGTTTTCATAATCCGAATACGGAGGAAGAAACCGTTCAGTACATAGCAAAGATTTTCGTAGCAGTAGGTGTCCAAAGATTAGAAAAAGAAGTAGAAAGTGCTATACAGAAGAAAGAGTATGAAGAAGTAATGAAAATAGTATAGTAAGTTGCAAATTCATCTTGAGAAACAGAAGTGACTATGATAAGATAAAGAAGTAACAGAAAGATGATTAGTAAATAGGTAGGTGTTGGAGATGAATATAGCCGCTTATTGTAGAGTATCAACAGATAAATCAGACCAGTTAAATAGTTTAGAAGCACAGAAAAAGTTTTTTGCAGAGTTTACAGAGCGTAATGGACATAATCTTGTAAGACTATATGCAGATGAGGGTATTTCGGGAACAAAGATTAAAAATCGAAAAGAATTTCAAAAACTCATGCGTGACGCAAAGCAGGGGTTATTTGATATGGTTGTTGTAAAGGATATTTCAAGATTTGCCCGTAATACCGTTGATTTCTTACAAAGTATTCGTGCATTGAAAGCACTAGGAATTGAAACAACATTTTTAACAGCGAATATGACAGTATTGGGGAACTCGGAATTTGTTCTAACCATTTTCGGAGCTTTGGCACAGGAAGAAAGTGCAAACACTTCTAAACGTGTGAAATTCGGAAAGAAAATGAACGCAGAAAAAGGACGAGTTCCTAATATTGTTTATGGGTATGATAAAACGATTGGAGATTATTTCAATCTTGAAATAAATAAAGAAGAAGCTAGAAATGTAAGGCAGATTTACAAATGGTATATTGACGAGGGATATGGTGCGGCTAAAATCGCAAATATGTTGAATGAACAAGGGATAAAAACAAAACGTAATTGTGCGTGGAGTCAAAATGCGATTTGCCGTATTCTTACAAATGAACTCTATACGGGAAAAATCATCAATGGAAAAGAGGAAGTTGAGGACTTTCTGACTGGGGTAAGAACCACAAAAGAAGAAAGCGAGTGGCTGATTACGGACAAGCCGGAACTTAGAATCATTGAACCGGAGATATTTGATAAGGCACAAGAAGTATTAAAAAGCAGGCATAAGGCATTTAAACTAAATAAAGAACGACAGAGTAACAAATATATTTTTAGTACCTTAATTAAGTGTAAAGAATGTGGCTGGTCTTTTAGAAGAACAGTCAGAACCTATAAAAATACTTATATTCGTTGGGTTTGTTCGGGACATAACGGAAAAGGGGTAGATAATTGCCCGAATGCAGTCACGATAGATGAAGCGGAACTCATACAGGCATTAGATGAATATTTTAAAGAGATTTTAAAGGATAAGAAGAATATCATAAATCGTATTGTAAAAGAGTTTAATCGGATATATAAGAAAAAGGAAGATAATGAACAATACGAAAATGAACTAATGACAGAACTTGCAAAGTTGAAAAAGACAAGAGAAAAGTATATGGATATGTACACAGATGATTTAATCAGCCGTGAGGAACTGAATGAAAAAATCGGAGGTATGAAGAAAAAGATTGAGAAACTGGAAAACGAGTTAAAACTGGTAGAGTATAATCTGAATAAGGGCGACCAGTTGGAAGAAATCGTACAGCATACGTTCAAAAACATTGAGGGCATTACTTCAGTTGCAGATATGACAAATGAGCAGTTGAAACAGATTATACAGAAGATTGAAGTAGATAAAGAGGGGAATGTGGACATTTACCTTAGAATATTTGGTGATTTAGGTTTAGATGATAGCGTTCTAATTAGTTACGACCATACACTTTGTACTTTTCAGGAGGATTTTTAATATGTTTCAGATGTGGGGAAAATTAGTGGAAAACAATCATATTCTTCAGGATCTTACCGTCTGCATCGACGATGAGGATACCAGAACGCACAAGGTCTTCCGTGCGCTCGATGAAATCTGTGATGCCTGGAATCTGGCGAAGCCGATCTGGCTCGATACGAATATTTCGGAGTTTAAACGGAGATCGAAAACGCAGTTCACACAGGATAATTTTATTGAATCGCTGGAGTTTGATTATCTGGAAATTCAGATTACAGAGGAATAATGTTCTCTCGTTTTTGCAGCGAATAAAGCAAATGTAAAAGCCGGGCATCCGGCGGAACTTGGGAGCGGCTGTTCTTACAGCCCCCTCTGCGGTTCCGTCGGATGTCCGGCTCTTTTTATGTATTTTGTCCCTGGCTTTGTATCCCTTTTATACCACGCGGTTTTCCATGCCGCCTTCCAGGTACGAAGCAATATTTTTCTGCACCAGTCCGATCAGGCGCGTGCGGGCTTCCTTCGATGCCCAGGCGATGTGCGGCGTGATGTACAGGCGGTCGTCGTCCGCCATTTTCAGCAACGGACTGTCACTGCGGATCGGCTCGCTGGAAAGTACATCGAGCGCTGCTCCGGCGATCAGGCCTTCGCGCAGGGCACAGCAGAGGTCACGCTCATTCACGATCGAGCCGCGGCCGACGTTGATCAGAATTGCGTTCCGCTTCATGTTGGCAAACGTTTCGATATTCATCAGGTTCTCGGTCGCCTCATTTAACGGGGCGTGGATGGAAACCACATCAGAATCCTTCAGCAGACGATAGAGATCGACCCGCTCGTAGTCCGGATCGTCGTGTGCACCAGAGGTGGAGTAATAGATCACACGGCAGCCGAATGCCTGTGCAATCGAAGCCACTTTTCTGCCGATCGCGCCAAGGCCGATGATGCCCCACGTCTTGCCCTCCAGCTCGGTGAACGGTCTGTCCATGCAGGTGAAAAGGCTGCTGGCGGCGTAGCTGCCGTTTTTTACGTAATCATCGTAATAACGGAGTTTTTCTGCCAGATAGAAGTACATCGCAAAGGTGTGCTGGGCCACGCTGACGGTGGAATAGCCGGCGACGTTCGTCACGGCGATGTTGTGGCGCTTCACATAATCGAGATCGATGTTGTTGATGCCGGTCGCGGTGACGCAGATCAGTTTCAGGTTCTCCGCACCGGACAGGGTGCGGCTGCACATGCGCACCTTGTTGCAGATGACAATATCCGCCTCCCACACACGCTCCGGGCATTCCTCCTCCGTTGTTTTTTCATATACTGTCACTTCTCCAAAACGGGAAAAGCCGGACAGATCCATGTCCTTTCCCAGTGACTCTGCCTCAAGAATTACAAGTCTCATGTTGGTTCCTCCTTTTGCAGATGATGATTCTGCTTTATCCGGGAAAGCAGTGCCGCCTGTCTGTTTTGAAAGACGGCACTGCCTGAAATATTTTTATCTTAGATACCTGCGGACTGCCGATTCGGAAATATGGTCATGTCGATATGCCATGCTCCCCGGCCTGATCCCCTGGTATTTACACGTATTCGCTGATAATCTCCCTCATCAGCTTCTCTTCCTCGGGCGTCAGCATTCCGGCAAACCTGCTCTCGGCCGCGGCGGTCTGGCGGATGCCCTCCCTGACTTTCGAAATCCTCGCTTCTTTTTCCGGATCTGCGAACAGTTCATTCCTCTCTTTGGCGGACTCGCTTCCCGCAGTCTGCGCTTTTGCTTTCGCCGCTCCGGTTCCTGCCTGTGCCATGGTTTCCGCCTGCACCGGCTGCCGTTCGGTCTGCTGTACGGTTTCCAGCACCGCACTCTGTTTCGTCGCTGCAAACTCATTTTCCAGATAGTCTGTCCAGCCGTTCAGCAGAATTTCCTCTTTTCCGCCGAAATCCAGACAGAGCCGGAAAAAGACAAGGCATCCGGCGAGCGCGGTGCCCGTTCCGAGGTAGCGCATCAGCTCCGCCTCTCCATAACGGTATCGGTAGATCGCCCACAGCGAAAGAATCGACAGCGCCAGAACCGTGAGGATCATATTCTGGCTTCCGCGCAGAAGCGTCGGGACTGCCATTCCCGCTGACCTGCCCTGTGCAATCTGGCTGCGCATAAACGCCCCGGCATTCGAAAAGGGATGCGCTTTTCTCTGACACGTTTCCAGCACCGACCTGGTCCATTTCGACTTTGGTTCCTTCAGCCTTCCGAGATCGCGGATGGCCCGGGTGTAGAAACGGTTATTCCAGAACAGGCACCACACACCGGCGATTCCTGCTGCTATCATTGCGTATAAGAACACATTTTGTTTCACACAAAACTCCAGCATTCTTATTCCCCCTGATGATTTTTGAATTTGCCTGTCATGATCATATGCCGGTGCTTCCGTTGCGGTGCATCGGCGGATGCCGCGGCAGAATTTGCGCGCACAGGATTCTTCCGCTGGCATATCGGACAGAAGGACGTCTCCTCCTCCGATGTGCCACAGTATAGCACCGCCGGAAAAATTTGGAAACAAAAAACGTTCGTCAAATTCTTTGTGATTCTGTGCTTTTTCACGTGAATTTTTATTTTTCGTTCCTTCAGGGGACTGCTTTCGTGCCGGTTCGCGTGGTTTCGCTGGTTTTCGCCTGCCCGTTTGTCGATTTTTTCTTCTTGCTTTTTTTAGATTACAGGCGTTTTACCATTTCCTGCAGCAGGTTGACACAGTGGCGGGCTGCCTCACTCTCAAAGGTCGGATAGTCCATCGTTGCGCTGTCGTCTGCTTTGTCGGAGATGGCGCGGAGTACGACGTATGGAATCTTGTTCAGATAAGCGCCCTGCGCAATCGCAGCGCCCTCCATCTCGGCGCAGGAACCGTTGAATTCTTCGATCAGACGGTTTTTCACTTCTTTGCTGGAAATAAACTGGTCACCGCTGACCACGCGTCCGCGGAATACCTGGATTTCCGGATTGACTTCCTTGCAGACTTCCTCTGCCACCTCTGCGAGGTGCTCGTCTGCCTGGAAGCTTAAAACACCCATCTGCGGAATCTCGCCGAGCGGGTATCCGAAGATGCGCACATCCATGTCATGCTGAACAGCATCGGTCGAGATGACGATATCGCCGATGTTGATTTCATTCCGCAGGGAGCCTGCAATTCCGGTGTTGATGACACAGTCCACGCCGTAATCATCTACAAGAATCTGGGTGCAGATACCGGCATTTACTTTGCCGATTCCGCTACGCACAACAACCACTTCTTTTCCGTTCAGGTAACCGTGGTTGAACTCCATGGATGCTTTCGTGCGGATTGTAACATCCGTCATCATTTCCTTTAAGCTTGCAACTTCAACTTCCATTGCACCGATAATTCCGATTAACTTCATGTTTATGATATCCTCCAATAACTTTACATGTACTCCCCGATTCTTTCTGTTCTTGCTTTTATGAAATCATTTTTGTCAGCGGTCAGCTGCTAAAGTAAGAACGGAAAACTCCGGGAGTCCATTTTCTTTTCCTTCTGGTTTCTTTGTAATTCCTGTTACAGTATACAATAAATTTTGGATCTGTGGTATCTTTTTTCTTTGCTGTTTTCGTAATCTATGGTATAATAGCAGGAACCGAAGAATTATCGTGGCTGAAGTTCACGATAATGTTCTAATTTTTTATTCACAAAGGAGGATCTTATCGATGGAATATACAACAAAAGGTACCTGTTCCAGAAAAATTCTGTTTGAGGTAGAAGACGGTAAAGTACACAACGTACAGTTCGTAGGCGGATGCAACGGAAACACACAGGGTGTTGCAAGACTCGTTGAGGGCATGGACGTAAACGAAGCCATCTCCCGCATGAAAGGCATCGACTGCAACGGACGCGGAACATCATGTCCAGACCAGCTTGCAAAAGCACTGGAACAGGCTATCCAGAAATAACTTTTTTTACGCTTGCTCTTTTTTATTATAATAACTCCCCGGGGAATGCTCACCCCGGGGAGTTTGTAATTTATCCACTTCTGTTTTTTCTTTTCTGATGCAGCACAGCTTCCCTGCCGCCTGCTTTCTTCCGGTTTTTCTTCTATATTAATAGCACAGTCTTTCTTCCAGCCACCGGACTGCTTTATCTGTCCCATTTGTCGCAGAGACTGTTGATCTGATCGGCAAATTTCGAAAGGTCTTTGTTAGCACCGCCTTTGTTTCTTGTAATGACGGTGAGCAGCCGCTGACCAGCCGCAACGAGACGATCGAAGACGGCATTTCCGCTGCTTCTCGTGCGCAGTGTTCCTGCGTTTGCCGTTGTTTCCTTCTGGATCGGAATGCCAACGGTTTTTTCGATGAATTCATTTTCTTTCAGGTCAAATACCGTGCCGGAGAACGGAGCCATCGCCGGGTAGCGGAATTCGTCCCACAGTTTTTCTGCAAAAATTTCCGTCACTTTATCTTCGCCGTGCGTTACGAAAACGCGGTCCGGTTTTGCCTGCAGACTGCCCGCCCATTTGAGCAGTCCTTCCTGATCTGCGTGGCCGCTCATGCCCGGAAACTGGATGATGTGCGCGTTCACATGAACCTCTTCCTGGAACAGTTTCACCTTCTTCGCGCCTCCGATCAGCGCCCGTCCCAGTGTACCGACGGCCTGATAGCCGACGAAGAGAACCGTGCTCTCCTGCCGCCAGAGGTTGTGCTTCAGATGATGCTTGATTCGTCCTGCATCGCACATGCCGCTCGCGGATATGATGACCTTCGGGGTTTCGTTGAAGTTGATGGCTTTCGACTCATCGGATGTAATCGAGAGCTTTAAGCCCGGAAACAGAATCGGATTAATGCCCTGCGCAAGGAGCGCAGCTGCATCGGAATCGTAGCACTCTTTCTGATGATCGCGGAAAATATTGGTTGCCTCAACGGCAAGCGGACTGTCCACGTAAACCGGGAATTCGCCGTGGCCGTGAACCAGATGTTCTGCCTTAATTTCACGAATAAAGTACAGCATCTCCTGCGTTCTTCCAACAGCAAACGACGGGATCACGAGGTTGCCGCCGCGGTCGAGCGTTTCCTGAATGATTTTTGCCAGCTCCGGTACATAATCCGGTTTCGGACCGTGGCTCCGGTCACCGTAGGTGGATTCCATAATCACGTAATCAGCGCTCTCTGGGTACTCCGGGTCGTTGATCAGCGGCTGATGGATATTTCCGATATCGCCGGAGAAGAGCAGTTTTTTCGTCACACCGTCCTCTGTCAGCCACAGCTCAATGGATGCGGAGCCGAGCAGATGACCGGCATCGAGGAAACGGATCTGAATGCCGTCCGATAGTGTCACACGCTGATGATACGGAATGCCCTCCAGTAAGCGGATCACGCCGAGGGCGTCCTCCATTGTGTACGGCGTGACGTAATCTTCTTTTCCCGCCCGGCGGTTTTTGCGGTTCCGCCACTCGGCCTCGGCGAGCTGAATGTGTGCGCTATCGCGGAGCATGATGTCCGAAAGCGCTACCGTCGCCGGGGTCATATAGATTGGACCGCGGAAGCCGTGCGCATACAGCAGCGGCAGATTTCCGGTGTGATCGATGTGCGCGTGCGTGATCAATACAAAATCAAGCTGGGATGCCGGGACCGGAATCGGCTTGTTTTCATAAATATTCGGTCCCTGCTCCATACCGCAGTCCACTAAAAACTTCTTTCCGGCAGCCTCCAGATAATAACAACTGCCCGTCACTTCATGTGTTGCTCCAAGAAATGTAAGACGCATAAGATGCCTCCTGTTCTCCCGTGTTTGTTCGGGGACAAAATGTTGTCACTGCGGGTCAAAACACGCGTTATACGTTTGGCCCGTTATCGCGGCCAGCAGTCGTCAAGTTCCCATGCCAGCATGGTCTTTGACGCGTTGTCCGCGAAAATAATCTGAAATTCCTTTTGTATTTTATGCTTATTCTCTCTTTTTTGATTATTATAGCATAATATCTGGCAGATTCCAACGGAATTTTAAGGCAGATTGCACAACAATCTTGATATTTTTGTTCAATTATGGGCATCGGCCGCCGGAAGTGCATAGAAAAGAGGCACCGGTATTCCTGCAGTAATACCGATGCCTCACTTATCGGGGCCAGCCGATGTTCCGTATGATCACTCACACGCTGAACATAGTAACACATGATGACTCAGATCTGTGTTGTGGTTGGAAAAAGGAATTTCGACGCGTTGAAAATCCTGAAAGATCTGCGTTTTCGTCTTAATATATTCATTGTTATAAGGTTTCTATAGGGGACTGGCCCCGGGATTTTTAAGGGGTGAGGGAGTTGCAAATTGCTGGGTTAAAAATCATTTCCGTTCATTTATGCTACTCTCTTGTGCTTGTATACATGATATTTCTTTTACTCGTTTTACTAATTTAAAAATAATGATTATCCAATGTAAATACCATCTGTTACACTACCACCATTTTCAGTAACACCGCTCTTGGTACAAGAATGGTATCCTCTTAATCGATAGTAATAACCTTTTTCCACCTTAACTTCTTTACTCATATACAACGATGCTTCATTGTAATCTACATTTTCCCATTTTTTGTAACTATAAAAATTTCCGTCACCGCTTGAACGCTCTAAATAGACATTTAATTTTATGGTATTACAAAGAACATTGCATTCTGTTCCTCCAGCTATCCCAACATATCCATTTCCATTATTTGTGATTCTCACAAATCCTTGATGTAAATATGTACTTCTTGCCACACTCTGGTAATTTCCAAATGCTTCTGTTTCATTCGTCAAGACAGATCCATCTACTGTATTACCTAAGTTATCTAACGGTGCTGCCTGCGCACTTACTGTGCTTAAAGCAATTGATAAAGCGAGCATTGCACAAAAGAGTAAGTTTTTCAAATTAATAACCTTTTTCATACTTCCTCTTTCCCCTCGTCTTCATCTACATTATATATACGTACAATACTTCAACTAATTACAAGTTATACTGCATTTCACTTAAAATCTTCATCAACTCTTCTTTTTCTATTTGACCACTTAATTGATAATACGAATCTTTATATTTCCATTTTGCATAATAATTTTCTTCATTATTTTCGGACACGCTTCCCATTTCAACATCAATTACATCATCAAGCGTTTCTATTTGAACTTTTTCTTTATCTTTCCAATCACCTTGTGATAATTCTTTTTCATTCGCTGCCAAATGAAAATACACAAAATGGTCATTATATTGATATCGAATTATAGCCATTTGTGCTTCTTCCAATATTTGTACCTTATCATATTTCATTCCTGTTGGTATATAGTAAAATTCTGGCACTGCAATATGCAATATTTGACTTATTTTTTTTGTTTCTTCATCTAATTCACCTGATGAATATTCTCGATCCTCACCATTATTTGTTTTTACCACATCACCCGAATTCCGAACCCCACCAATCGTCTCCACCAACCGAATCCGATTCGCCTCGCTCGTCATACTCGCCCCAAAAACGCACGCTCCCACAACCAACACAACACCAGCCGCCTTTGCCGTCCGTACCCAGTGTTTTGTTGTTTTCGCTCTCTTCGCAATCTTCTTCTGTCTCTCCGCCTGCTTTTCGCGTTCTGCCTTTCTCTCCACGATCTGGCGGCGGATCTCCAGTGTTTTTTCTGTCGGGTTGCCTTCCGCGTCCGCGAGTCCTTCCTTCTGGAGGCGCTGCTGGAAGCGCTCGTACATTGCGTTCAGTTCTTCCTCTGAAAGCGCAGGCGCAGCCTCCTGTTCTGTTGCTGTGTTTCCTTCCTCTGCCTTTACAACTGCCGATTCCCCTTCCACCGTTTTCGAATCCGCAGCCATTTTTTCTTCCGTCGTCTGCTCCAGTTTCTTTTTCAGCTGTTCTTCTTTTTCTATCTTTTTCATCTTCTTCCGTTCCTCGGCATTTTCCATGTTGTAACCGCTCTTGACTTTTTTTCTTCTTGAGGGGATAATAAAAGCCAAATGATATTATCAAATTCCAGGGAGGAATTCTCATGAAGCATATTGTTCTGACAGGCGGAGGTACCGCCGGCCATGTTACCCCGAATATTGCCCTGATTCCAAAATTAAAGGAAGCAGGTTATAAAATCTCTTATATCGGTTCCTACGACGGTATGGAGCGCAAGCTGATCGAAGATCTCGGCATTCCGTATTACGGAATTTCATCCGGAAAGCTGCGCCGCTACTTCGATCCGAAAAACTTTTCCGATCCATTCCGCGTCGTAAAAGGCTACTTTGAAGCAAAAAAACTGCTCAAAAAGCTGAAACCAAACGTTGTCTTCTCCAAAGGCGGCTTCGTTTCGGTACCGGTTGTCCTTGCCGCCAAAGCATGTAAAGTCCCGGCGCTCATCCATGAATCAGATATGACGCCTGGCCTGGCAAATAAGCTGTGTATTCCGTCCGCTGCAAAGGTCTGCTGTAATTTCCCGGAAACCGTCAAATGTCTCCCGGAAAACAAAGCCGTTCTGACCGGAACGCCAATCCGCCAGGAACTGCTGTCCGGCGATGCACGGGAAGGCCTGAAGTTCTGCGGATTCAATGCCGCAAAACCGGTTATTCTCGTCATCGGAGGAAGCCTCGGTTCCGTCGCTGTCAATCATGCGGTCCGTTCTATTTTACCAGAACTTCTGAAAGATTTCCAGGTGATTCATCTCTGCGGTAAAGATAAACTGGATGCATCCTTAAATGGTACCGAAGGTTACGTTCAGTTCGAGTACATCAAAGATGAGCTCCCGGATCTCTTCGCCGCAGCAGATCTGATCATCTCCCGCGCCGGCGCAAATGCGATCTGCGAAATCAGTGCTCTGGCAAAACCAAACATTCTGATTCCGCTTTCTGCCAATGCCAGCCGCGGAGACCAGATTTTAAATGCGCGTTCCTTTGAGCGTCAGGGTTACAGTAAAGTTCTGGAAGAAGAATCCGTGAATGCGCAGACTCTTCAGTCCGCAATCCGTGAGGTTTACGAAAACCGTCAGACCTACATCAATGCGATGAAGAAGAGCAGCCACACCGATTCCATCGGCCGCATCCTTTCCCTGATCCAGGAATGCGAACGCAAATAGTAACTACAGAAATCCCCTTTCTCTGGCTTTGTCAGCAAAGTGCTGGCAAAGCCATTTTTTCGTCCGGGTCATTTTCACCCGCAGATTTCCTATGGTGATACCCATTTCGGATGCTACTTCCTTTTCCGAACGCTCATGCACCTTGATTTCACGCGTAATATAATAACCCGATTCATCATGATCTTTCAGTGCATCCATCACTTCCTGAAAAAAATGATTTCTCTCCTGCTTTTCTTCCTCTGCAAGCGTCGGAAGTTCCATCTCTTCCGCCCGAAGATCCTCATCCAGTTCGTTCCAGTCAAAACGTTGTGCTTTTCTTTGATAATCAATTCCCAGATTCTTTGCAGCGACACGGACCCAGCCTTCTACTCTGTCTTCATCCAGCGCATCAATATTCAGGTACAGTTTCACCATCGTTTCCTGTGCGATATCATCCGCATCGGCTTCATTGTGTACCACCTGCATTGCGGCTGAATAGGCTGTCATTACATACTTTTTATATATTTCTGAAAAGTTATTTTTGTCCATTGTTCTCCGCCCCTGTTCGTCTGTCATTGATTCTTTTTCTGGCTGCTGCCAGCCTTTTCTCAGGCTTTCAGCTCTGCCGTCACGCTCTCAATGATCTGCTCTTTTACCGCATCCTCGAGAGTTCCCTGCTTCCATGCAGCAATACCGGCATTGTCACCTTCATATCTTGGAATCAGATGCATATGGAAGTGGAATACCGTCTGTCCTGCTGCCTCACCATTGTTCTGTACCAGATTGAAGCCATCGGAATGAAGCGCTTTCGTCATGGCCGTCGCCATTTTTTTGCCGAGAATCATTGCTTTCGCTGCGGTTTCATCCGGAATTTCATAAATGTTTGCAAAATGCTGTTTTGGAAGAATCAGCGCATGTCCTTTCGTTGCCGGTCCCTGATCCAGAATGACACGGAACTCATCGTCCTCATACAGTGTCGCGGTTGGAATTTCTCCGTTTGCTAATTTACAAAAAATACAATCCATGATCTTTTTCTCCTTTACTTTTTTTAATTTTTCTGTTGTTCAGAATCCCGTTCTGCACGGTTCCGAACAACTCTATTTTCTCACTATTTGTCGAAAAATGTCAAATAATGCAGAACGCTTTTTGTTGCGCGCTCCCCCTTTTCAATGCTAAACTTTTGCCTAATCAAAAATCATTACCTACGCATCATAAGGAGGATACGGCTATGTCAAAAGAACCAACAACCAATTCACAGGGCTTATCGGAAGAATGTCACGCTATGATTTCCCGGATTTCACATGAGGTTCGAAATCCTGTTGCGGTTATCCACAGCTTTCATCAGCTTCTTCTTTTAGCGCATCCGGAGCTTTCCAACGATCTCTATTTTCAGAAAATCCAGGAAAATATGGCTTTTCTGAACTCCCTGCTCAATGAGCTCTCCTGCTATAATCATTCATATCGGGCGGTACGCGCTTACGTGAATCCTTATCTTCTGCTCCAGAATCTCTGTGCCGATACCGGCGTTCTCCTCGAAAAACAACAGGTTTCCATTGAACTTGTCAAGGAATCTGCCATTCCGCGCTTTGCCCTTGATACCACGCAATTTCGTCAGCTTTTTCTGAACCTGATCCGAAATGCGGCGGAAGCAATGCCTTCCGGCGGAACGATCAAAATCTCTCTCTGTTTCGACGGTGACTTTCTGACCATCCGTGTGCAGGACACTGGCTGCGGAATCCCCGCCGAGGATCTGCCGACTCTCTTTGACCTTTTTGTCACACATAAGAAAAACGGAACCGGCCTTGGACTTGCCATCTGCAAGGAAATTGTAACTGCACACGACGGCACGATTTCCGTTTCTTCCGTGCCCGGGGAAGGAAGCACCTTTACGGTCGTTTTCCCCTTTTCCTGATCCTTGCCATTCCCGGATAGAGAACCGCCATCAGGACTGCACCTGCCAAAAAACCGCCGATGTGTGCGAAGTTGTCCACATTTGAAGACTGGAATCCGACCAGCAGCGAAAGGACAGCCATGACGGCCATCCGCCGGAAGGTGAGATCCTCCAGCCTTCCTTTCCGAAATGCCAGAAGAACAAGCATCGCTCCGACTGCAGAAAAAATCGCTCCCGAAGCGCCGGCGGAAACTGCCGGTGCTTCCCCTGTTTTCATCAGGAACAGTTCATGCAGATACGAGCACAGATTTCCGACGAGTCCGCCGCCCATATAGATGACCAGATAACGGATCTTTCCAGCTGCGCGTTCCAGGTAATCCCCAAGGAACAAAAGAAGCAGCATGTTGTTGATCAGATGCTGGATGCCAAAGTGAAGAAACATACTCGTAAACAGGCGATAGTATTCTCCGCTCTCAATCAGCGGCGCATACGCCGCACCGCAGTCCATCATATGTCTGGAGCTCTCTGTCCCTCCGGTCAGTGTGACTGCAAGGAATACCAGAATATTGCATACAACGATGACCAGATTGATGCTGTTTTTTGACCTCTTCCACATACGGTCCACGATATCTTCGTTCGGATCGTAACTGTTTTTCCTTTGTTCTTCCATTACATCATTTCCTTATCTGTGCTATTTTTTTATTATAATTTAATTCACTTGTAAATGCAAGAAATCGTCAAATTTTTTTCTTTTTTGATAAACGTTTTTCGACAATTATTGACGCTTCACGACGGCTTTCGACGTTTTATGACATTATTTTTTACATTATTTCTTTTTTTAATTTTATGCATAATTTTCTTTTCTATAATATTTTTGTTTCATTCGCATAACTTTTTTCTTTGATCATTCTGCCATATTAAAAATAACGCATCCAGCGCTTTCTCCAAATCGAAAAAGTGTAATGCGTCATTTTTCTCTAATTTCTGTTTTTCTCTCCCGCCTTATACCGGTATTTCTTCCCGGCAAATGAGATATCGTCTCCATCCTCCAGCTTCTTTTTTGTCTCGCCCATCAATGGAACGCCATTCACCGTTGTTCCGTTCCGCGAATTCAGATCCAGCAGATAATCTCCCTCTTCTGTACTGACCAGCTTTGCGTGAAGGCGGCTTACCGTACGGTATGGCAGAATTACATCTGCCGCCGCTGACAGTTTTCCAATCAATGTGCTTCCGCGTTCAATCGGAATCAGCGGAAGATCAATCGGATCTATCGGAATCAGATATGCCCTTCCCTCATCCTCCGGGCTGGTCAGCAGTTCCGTTTTTCCAAACAGATCCTCTTCATGCCCCTCCAATTCCATCAGGCTGTGCATCTTTCTGTTTTCCTGTTCTTCATTCTTTTCCCATGTTTTCTCTTTTTCGACTGAGGAATCCCTTTTCCATCCCTGCTGTTCTGTATCGCTTTTCGGATTCCATGTTCCATCTTTCTGTTTTAAGCCCTTCCGATTCTGATATTCCGAAAATACATCTCCTGTTTCTCCTTGTTTCCGGATTCCTGCGGCCTTCCCATAGCTTCCTGTTTCTGTTCCCGACTGCCGCTTTTTCCATCGGCTGGCAAGTTCCAATGCCAGACTTACAATTCCCACAACAGCCGCCGCTCCTCCCAGCACCAGATACCAAACAGTTTCGGCCTGTGTCCACCGCAGTGCCAGCACACCTCCCAGAAATCCGATGCAGATCACTGCTTCCACAATATTTTTCCAGCGTCCTTCATCCTTTTCTTCCTCCGCTTCCACAAAAAAATTTTCCGCCGCTTCCGCTTCTTGTTCTCCCCAAAGTGTTTCCTCCATCTGTACAGGCGGATTTTCTTCCCTAGGACGCTCTTTTCCCTCCTGCTCCGTCGTTTCTTTCTTCTCTTTCCCTGTCTGATATAAGAGTGCCTGAATCATCTCAACCGAAAAGATCTCCGCCGAAATCTCCCGATACAGTCCATACCCGAGTACTACCGCATCCTGCTCCTGGTGATCCAGCTTCGGCAGCAGATATTCCATCAGCTCCCGGATCTGCTTCTGAAAACAGCCTGTGTGTCCCTGCTTTCCCGGCAGATAACAGAAGGAAAAGTTCTCCAGATTTGCATCTGCAAAAACCAGCTCCGGCTGCAGAACGAGGCCGTCCGGTGCAAGCAGGTACTGCCCCAGTTCTTCGAGAAGATCCAGCAGCTGTTCAAATAGTTTCCGCAGCGCCTCCGCCCCAATCGAGCGCTGTTCAAACACACTCTGAAGCGACTGCCTTGATGTCACCTCATAGTAAAACAATGTTTTATCATCCATTTTCCCGATTTTGCAGTCCAAAAGCCCTGGGATTGTGTTTGTCAGCAGCATACGGATCTGATACGACGCCGTGTCCGGCTCTTTTTCCTCCTGTAAAATAACATATGTATGATTCAAATCTCTTTTATAATCAATCTGCATTTCTCCGCTTCCGTCCTTACTTCTGGTTCCAGATCTGTTTTACTGCCCGTATCTTCCGGATCGTTTTCACCGGATTGTTTCTCCTGCTTTCACTCAAAACCGAATATTCCCACGCGTTCCGGCTCCAGATTGGCAGAATGTTTCCTTCTGCTTTTATCTGAATCTCTTTTTCTCTGCATTCCGTCTGTACGGTCACCGGTTCAGCCGGAAGCGGTATCTGGGAAATCCACCATTCCATCCGGCTTTGGGCGGCTGCCTCTCCTTTTTCCACAGACAGACGGCCTTCACTGGCGGCAAGCATTGTGCTTTCATATGCCGCAAATGTATACCAGCTCCGTGCGTGTACAAAAAAGGTCAGCGACAGCAGAAGAAAAATCACCATCAGAACAAGCGGCACGACCAGAACTGCCTCTACCGTAATACTTGCTTTTCTCATTTTCACTTTCAAAGCATTCCGCACCTCCCCACAAATCCAAGCAGCAGAAACGGCACCAGCGGTATGGAATCCTGTTTCCGTATTTTCTTCCGCATCAGAAGGACTCCGCAGAGTACCGAACAGAGAATGAGTCCCAGCGTCAGAACGCCGAATGTCTGCCCAAATCCCAGCCAGATTCCAACCGTCAGAAGCAGAAGGCCGTCCCCGTATCCCACCTGTTCCCGTGATATATAACTGAGCGTCAGAAATCCTGCTCCCGGCAGCAGGGACAGCAGCCATTCCAGCCACGATGTCTGTTCCACCAGAATCTGCCATCCAATGCCTGCAAGGAATAAAACACCGGTCAGGACAAGGCTGATCTGCCGTTTCCTCACATCCATTCCGGCAAGAATCCCCAGATACAGCAATATAATTGCACTCTTTACTTCTTCCTGATACACAGCCGCGGCCTCCTTTCCGCAAACCCGAGTTTCTGTTTACCGTCCTTCTTTCCAGTCTCACCCGGAAAGAAGACACCTGCTCTGCTCATATCCGGCTTTCTTACGCCGCCTTTTTCGCGCATTTCGAGCACTGCGGCAGTCCATCCGTCTGTTCCAGTGCTACAAGTTTTACTTTACGTTTCAGCCCTTTGCAGGAAAGACTGTTATGATACCGGTTTCCGTATTTCGTATAGTAAACTTCCGCACCCGCAGCGCCATTTCCCACGCACTGTTCGCATTCCTTATATTTTTCTCCATCCTGATTCCGTTTCCACGCAAGCGCACCCGGTGAGGAAACCTGGATCGAAAGATTGATATGACTGCACGACGAATCGGTATGATACACACTGCCGTTCTCAGTCACCCACACCATCTGTTTTGCTTCGCCCTCTTCTTCATCCGCCTCCTCTTCTGTCTTTCCGCAGAACAGATGCACTTTCGCACACGCTGCAATTCCCCGGTTCCGCACCGGAACGAGGCGGTTTCCCATTTTCGGCCAGTAAATCGCTTTCAGTTCCAGCCATCCATTTTTCACACGGCTTCCTGCCAGTGTCACCATTCCATTTTCGCGGATTTCTTTTGGAATCTTTGCTTCTGCATAAGCAATGCACGCAGCCGTTTCTGGTATTTCATACGTTTCTTTTCCCGTCTCATCCACCGCGTAGGCACAGACGGAAAGATACCGCGCGGACTCCTGCAGAGATACCGTCAGCATTCCATGCAGCCGGTAAAGATCCACGATTTTTAATAACACAAGAACCGCGATCAGAAAAACAGGAAGTGCCAGTGAAGCTTCCACCGTCAGGCTTGCCCTGTTCCATTTTCGTTTTACAAAAGGCTGCTCTCCTGATCCGGATTTATAAAAATTCCCGGAAGAGTGGATAAGTTTTTTGATAAGGTTCCAGAAATAAATGTGCCGTTCAGAAGAACACCCTTTTGTATCCCTGCCGGAGTCATCCCATTTTTCAGGCTGCTCCCTGCATCTCATATCCATAATTTCTCGTAATCTCATACTCTCGTTTCCCAATTACCGCCGTAAAACCGGCTTCCAGTTCATCGACACAGCAATCCAGTCGGAAACCCGGCTGCTGCTGTTCTGTCCGCATATTGTATTCCACCAGATCCATCGCTCCAAACGTTACCGCTTTTCCCGATTTCTGCATCAAAAGCAGCCGCAGATAATCGGAATACTCCATGCCGCCCGGTGCATTTTTTCTGCTCTGATCCCCTGTTTCCAGCAGTTTCGGAAGCTGTTCCAGAGAAAGCTGCCACGATTCTGCCGTTTTGAACAGTGCTACTTTTCCACCATCCAGCAGTTCCCGCAGATCCAGAATGCTTTCTGCAAATGCCCAGCACACGGCAAGTGCCATTTTCACAACCGGCATCGCCGCCGGAACTCCAAACGACGCGGCAATTACCCCCGCCATTGCTTCCATCTCGCCCTGCTTCTGCGCATCTTTCGCCAGATACACCAGATTTGCCGCCTCCCGCAGCGCCAGCAGACGGTTCACGGTTCCCGCCAGATTATCCTGATCACTGTTTTTTCCGCAGAGCACATATTCCACCTGGCACTGCAGCCCTTCCTTCTTCTCCTTGCTGGTATAGCACGGAAATTTCCACAGAATATATTCGGACGAAAGTATCTTATCCACAAAGCTCAGTTCTTTTCCACACTCTGCCATGCCAAACCCGCTCTGCAGCTCCCGTTTTGATGCAAGAAACGATACATCCGTTTCCCCCTGCGACAGTGCCTGCCCTTCCGGGAGGACCAGTCCTAAAATTCCCATTTTCATTACTTTTTGAATGACCTCAATCGGATTCACAAAATCTTCCGGTACCGGCTGCTTCTGATCCGGTTCCGAAGGCGTGCCGTTTCCAGATTCTCCTTCACCTTTTGTTTTTTCTGTTCCCTCTTCTGACTGTTTGGATTCTTCATACTGTTTTAAAACCTCCTCTTCCTCGTAACCGCTCTGTCCGTCCTCCTGACGTTTCACGGTTTCCTGTTCTCCTCTTAATTTCTGGGAAAGCTGCTGTATTCCATAAGTTCCAAGGCTGGCTTTCATTGCCTCACAGATCTGACGGGAGAAAGCACTTCCCTCCTCGTCTGTCGCAAGACGATAGCCGCCGAGATAAACTTCTGTAACCTGTCCGCCAGATAAACTGCCTGATAGAATTCCCATCCCCGATGCAGTGGGGGACAGAACTTCTCCCGCAGTTTCTGCGACTTTTCTGCTCATGGTTTCAGGTTTCCAGACACCGCTCTTATCCCCGCCGTTATAAAAAAACAGCTCGTACTGTCCCAGCAGTGTTCTGTCATACCCGGCAAACAGAGAATACAGTCCCTGTTCCATTGCGCAGGCCGTCATCACCCGTGCATGGGCATTTCGCACCGACGCAATTGTCCCGGAAATCAGGGAAAGCATCAGTATCAGAACGAGACACAAATATGCTGTTATGCTTCCGGCTGCCCATCTTTTCTGTCTTTCTCTTTCCCTCATGGGATACAGCTCCTTCCACTTTACTTTTACTTTTTCGAACTTTAGATGCCGTGGATCGGATAAAGGATATACCGAGACACAGATATGCAAATGACATATAGGTCCGTACCGGCTTCTAAATTTTTCTTTGGAGTTCCGTATTGGACATTTTCCCGTTTATACGGTGTTGCTCTGGTTTGTGACCTTCTCCATCAGACTGTTGACCAGACTCACAAGCTGCTTTTTAAAGATTAGTACGAGTCCGATCAGCACAACGAGAATCAGAATCACTTCCACAACACCCACCGCATCTTCCTCTTTCCAGAACTCCGATATCAGCTTCATAATTCCCACCTCCCTCTCTTTACCAGCTGTTGTGGGGATAAAAACATCCCCTATGCATAAAAGGACAAAAATGCCGGAACCGTGAGTATGACCAATACAACCGCAAGCATCATGCCCATCGGAAGAAGAAGCTTTGTCGATGCCTTTTCTCCTGTTGTTTTCGCCTGCCTTCTTCTCTCCTCAAAGGCCTCCTGCGATTCCTGTTTCAATAATTCCAGCAGTCCTTTACTGCCTTTTTTCAGATTCTGCGTCAGCAGAACAGCAAGGGAACGATACGCTCCGGTTCCCATACGCATTCCCATGCGCTGGTACGCTTCCTGCTCGGAAACACCGTTTTCCATCTCCTGGCAGGTAAATACAATCTCTTCATAGGCAAAACGTTTCTGCCCGCCAAGCGCCAGATTTTTCCGGTAATCCACTGCAATCCGCTCGAGTACTTTCCGCATCCCAAGCCCGGCACCCAGAAGAAGAACCATTTTGCTGACAATTTCGGGATAATCCCGCAGCATCTGTTCTTCTCTTTTCTGCCTTTCTTTTTCTTGTTCCCTTCCTTTTGCCGCCCAGCAGACTGCTCCTGCCGCCGCGGCAAGTGCCATAAGTTCCAGACCTGTCAGATCCGGCACTTTTGACCATGTTACAGTTTCTCCGTTCAGTGTCTCCGGCAGATAATAGGCTGTTTCTTCGGGATGCGCTTCGTTTTCTTTTTCCACTGCTTTTTTCAGTGCCCTAAGAACCGCATCCCGCCCTTTTATCTCCGGTGGATAGACCTGAACCTTCCGTATATATTCTGTTGTTTCCCCCTGAAGTTCCAGTTCCGCTTTCAGCGTAACCTCCACTCCTTCTTCGGGAATCTCGTCTGACAGCAAACCCCGGCTGTCAATCAACAACGGCCTGTCTGTTTCCCAGCTAAGCGCCACCGGGCTTCCCGGTATTTCCGTAACCAGATCCATGTTTCTGTTTACCGTATGAAAAGACAGATTCTCACCTAAGATGATTTCATCCAGCGCCTCTATCGCCGCACTGAACGCCTCTTCTATCTCTTCTGCGCTGTAAGCTCTTGCAGGTACAGACAGTGTAATTCTTTCCGGTTTCTGATTTCCAACAGAAACCTCAAGTTTTTCCTCTGTCGGTTGGCTGCCTAAGGCACCCCGTTCCAGTTGAAGTTCCGCTTTTTCATCTCCTGAAACTTTTCGCACTCCGATCGGAAGGCAGAGTGCAGTGCCCGCTATAAACCCTGTCGCTGCAAGGCAGAAAATCCGTCTCACCAATTTGTGATCTTCCGCCTTTTTTCTCATCCGGAAATACCAGATGAACAGCCCCGCCCATGCGGTCAGACAAATCCACAACATTTGATTCCTCCCCTTTTTTGCGGACGAATCGTTATGATTCGCAGTCTTACTTTTTAAACTTCAATTGCTTCTTAAAATTCAATGTCCAGAATCTTCTTTCCAAGCACCCATGCCGCCAGATACACGGCAAGGCATCCGCTCATGAAGAAAACTCCGATTACATTCCCATACATCACACTTAAGAATTCCGGAAAGGAAAGCTGTACATATCCCAGAATTCCAAACGGCACAACACTCATAATATTCTGCTCGAACCGCCGGGAAGAAACGCCCGCACGGATTTCCCGCATCGTGTCAATTCTCGTACAGAAAATATCCCACGTATTCTGAAAGATCTCGCAGACATTTCCTCCTGTCCGCTTCGCAATCACCAGTACACTTGCAAACGTCGCAATATCGTCAATGCGGCTTCGCACCGCAAGATCCTGAAACAGTTGTTCCACCGGCACGGAAATCATCATTTTATGACGCATCCGGCGCAGTTCCTGTACCAGAATGTTTTCTTTTCCCAGCGACTGTTCCAGCTGTCCTGCCGCCTCCAGCACTGCATTTTCCATGGAATAGCCGGAACGCAGTGCCGTGTGCATCCACGCAATCAGATCCCGGAAGCTGTCGTACAGCTCCTCTTTCCGTCTCTGAATCCGGTTTTTCCGATACGTGTGAAAACATACGATTCCAACCGGAACCACAGCAATGCATGCCCACCACGCCCGGTAACAGAGCAGGTTCACAGCGGCGGCAATCCCAAGACTGATTCCCGCTATTTCGAGATATTCCCGACCGGTAAATTCCCAGGTCTGATAGTCGATCCCCTTCGTCTCCTTCTCCTCTGCCATGCCCGTCTTTGCCTGGCTTCCCTCACGTATTCTCATCCTGTTTTCCCCTCCAGTTTTTCTCTGTGTACCAGTTCGCCTGTCTTTTGCAGGCCTCTCCCATATTCTCTTCGAAACAAAGAAACCGTTTTGATTTCGTCCTCCTCCATCCCTGTGATCTCTGCGATCTCCTCCACCCGACGGCTTCCATCCTCTCCGCGTCCTAAATGCACGAGAATTTCGATTCCCGATGCAATCTGGCGGCGGATTGCTTCCAACGGGAGCTGCACTCCCATCAGCACCATCGTTTCCAGACGGGAGATCATATCTTTCACGCTATTTGCATGTGCCGTGCTCAAAGATCCCGCATGCCCGGTATTGAGTGCGGATAATAATTCAAACGTTTCCGCTCCGCGCACTTCACCGATAATTACGCGGTTCGGCCGCATACGCAAAGCTGCGCGGATCAGATCGCGGATCGTAATTTCTGTTCCTGATTCCAGATTTGCCTCTTTTGCTTCCAGCCGCACCAGATTCTCCACACCCTGGATCTGCAGCTCTGCATTGTCTTCGATGGTTATGATGCGCTCGCCCTTTGGAATGTAGGCGGAAAGCGCATTCAGAAATGTTGTTTTGCCAGATCCGGTCGCCCCGCCGATCATCATGCTGTAGCGGGTCCGGACGAGAGCCTGCAGAAACTCTGCCGCCTCTTTTGTAATACTCCCGATGGAGACCAGAAATTCCATCGTCACCGCCTGCTCCGGAAAGCGGCGGATGGTCAGAATCGGTCCGTTTAATGCGACCGGTTTCATGACAACGTTGACGCGGTCTCCATTTTCCAGCCGTGCATCCACAATCGGATTCTGTTCATTCACCACGCGGTTGCACCGGCCTACAATCTGCTGAATCACATCCTCCAGCTTTTCCGCGGAGGTAAAGCTTTTGCCGTATCTCTCGATTCTGCCGTTCCGTTCCACGAAGATATGCTGATAACCGTTTACCATAATTTCGGTAATTCCCGCATCTTCCAGCAGCTCCTGCAGGACATCGAGCCTCCGCACACTGTAGAACAGCTGTCTGCGCAGCTCCGCCTTCTGTGCCACCGGAAGATACCGTGTTTCTTCTTCCCCTAAAATCAGACGGTCAATCTCTTCGAGAACCTCTCCGTCATCCGGTTCGGATGCGATATCGATCCGCTCCATCAGTTTTCTCCGCAGAATTTCCGGCATTGTCATGTTTCTTCTCCTCTTCTGCCGTCCCGCAGAATCTGACGCACATAGTCGCCCAGCTCACTCCAGACAAGCTCCTCAAAGTAGGCTTTTCCCGTCCGGTTTGCCGTGTGGAACGGAACGTGGATTTTCCGCATCTTGTCCAGCACCGACTGGCAGTCCCACCGGCGCAGCAAATTTTCAAACTGCTCCATTTTTGCCGCAGAAATCACATCATTCCTTATCGGAACGTAAATTTCATTGCAAAAATCCAGGATCTGATACAGATCCGCCACGCCATCCCCGAGGTCGAGAATCAGCACTTCATAACTGCTGTTCTTCTCAATCTCCTGAAACAGCCATTTCCATTCTTCGTATTTTGCAGTCTGAATGTCCATCGGCGATGCGGCGGGCGGCAGATAATCCAGGTTCTGCATCGACTGGACCATTCCGCCCAGTTTGTAGATGATGCCCTGATTTTCCTGTCTCGCATAATACAGAATATCGCTCATCCCCCTGTCGTAACTGCATTCCAGCAGCCGTTCAAATCCGGAATAGCTCTCCATATTGAGATACAGCACTGCCCGCTCTTTTGCCAGAATCTGCCCCATCGTCAGGGCAAACGAGGTCTTCTGCGTCCGTCCGACCGGCGAATAAATGCCAATGATGCGCATTTCCTTTTTCGGCAGCAGTGCAGGCGATGTATCGACACCATTTTCTACGCCGTAGCACGCCATGACCTCGCGGATCACCTTTTCCGACGACTGGTATTTGTAGACCGCCGGATACTGATCCAGCACCGGACTGTGTACGCCCTCAGACAGAATGATAATCTGACGGATCGGATACCGGCGGATCTCTTCTTTCATCGCTTTATCCGAAATCAGAAGAATCTCTGTTTCGTTATTCTTTGCGAACTCCAGGAACATCTCCGCACTGGAAAACGCATGCACTTCGAACGGAATATTTCTCTTCTGGTTCAGATATTCCATAAAATTGCGTGCATATTCCATTTCCGTGTCACAGACTGCAAAAACACTCTTTTTCTTTGCAGTATTCAATAAAATCCCCCAATCCAGAGCAGCACTCCCATCAGCACGGGAACGGAAAAATGGATGCACTCCATGCCCCACTTCCCATCGTAATAGGGAACCGGCTCTGTTTTTTTCTGGTATTTTCTTTTGGTAAAATAAGTTTGGAAATAATTGAAAAATTTGGTAAGACGCTGCGGTAAATTTCCGCAGACGAGAATAATTCCGATAGATAAGACCGCTCCAGACAGGAACGACACAATCATACATTTCAGGATCGCTGGCACACCGAGAAAGCCTCCAACAGCGGATAGGAGTTTGATATCTCCCGCGCCCAGCATATGAAAATAGAACAGAATGTAAAGTGCGAGTATCGGGAAAAGCATCCCAAAAAGAAAAATACCCGCTCCCGCGGCGCCATAGCGGATGAGCTGTGTAACCAGCCCGGCGATCCATGCGGTGATAATCCATTCATTTGCAATTCTGCGTGTTCTTAAATCCATCCATACCGCCCCTGTCGCAACTGTCAGTACCAGACAGTGCTGCAAAGACATTTTGTCTCTCACCTCCCGTTTCGTTTGGGTCAACTTGATTGTGAGGTCATTATAGTTGCCTCTTTTCGATTTGTCCAGCGGTTTTCGGCAACTTTTTCCGGTTTGTGAATTGCCTCCAAAAACGGGATGAAAATTTCTCACACCAAAAAGAAAAATCGTGTGAAAGGTTTTCCGTTTTTCGCGGATTCGTAGAATCGTATCGCAATTTCACCGCTGCTTTTTGGCTATTATTTTATGATCCTTTTTTGAAAGAAATTTTCCAGCCGCATCACAGCAAAAAGAAACAGACCAGAACTTTTTTCTTCGTTCTGGTCTGCTTCCATACAGTTTTTTCTGTTTTTACTGAATAAAATCCGCATACTCCGCTCTGCTGACCTTTTTCAGATCCTCCGGCGCCATGCACAGCGTGGTTCCGATTCTTCCCCCGCTCACGTAAACTTTATCAAATTGTGCCGCACATTCCTGAATCACGGTCGGATACTGTTTTTTCATTCCGATCGGGCTGCATCCGCCGCGGACGTATCCGCTGACTGCAGTGATATCTTTGACATGGATCATCTCGATGGATTTCTCCCCCACCGCTTTTGCGGCTTTTTTCAGGTCTACTTCCTCTGCAATCGGAAGCACCAGCACATAATACTGCTTGCTTTTTCCCTGTGCCACAAGCGTTTTAAACGACTGCTCGACCGGCGCGCCGGTTTTCTCTGCTGTGTGAAGCCCGTCGATAAATTCATCGCATTCATATTGAAGAACTTCGTATTTGATTTTCTGGCGGTCCAGAATCCGCATTGCATTTGTTTTGATTTCTTTTTCTTTTGCCATTATTTTCTCTCCGGTGCTCCCTGCAGTGCATACAGTTCTTTTTTGAGCTGTTTGATTTCTTTTTTCATCTCAATATTTTTCTGTTTCAGCCGTACGACAGCATCCCCGGCTTCTTCCGGTTTTACAGAAAGTAAACGTGCAATGCCGAGGGTATTGATGTGGTTTAAGCAGTAATCCGCATACGCTTTTTCACCGGAAAGCATGGTCACGCGGACGCCGCCTTTGTATTTCTGGGCACTTAAGATTTTGATCAGACGGATTTCCCCTGTTTTTGCAACGTGGGTTCCGCAGCACGCACATCTGTCGTAGCCTTCGATCGTCACAATCCGCACCTGGCCCTCGATCTCTTTTTTGCTCCGGTAATCCATGGTTTCCAGCTCTTCCTTTGACGGATAACTGATCGTAACCGGAACATTTCGAAGCACGGCTTCGTTTGCCTCCTGCTCCACATCGTAGAGCTGCTCCTCGGTCAGAACGCCGTCAAAATCAACGGTAATGACATCACTTCCCATATGGAATCCAACGTTGTTGAAACCGTAAATCCGATGCACGATACCTGACACGATATGCTCTCCGCAGTGATTCTGCATATTGGAAAAACGTTTTTCAAAGTCAAGTTTTCCAACTACCGTTTTGCCCGGCTCGAGCGGTGCTTCCACGGTATGCCAGATTTCGCCGTCGATTTCCTGTACATCCGTTACAAAAATTCCATCCAGCGTTCCCTCATCTGCCGGCTGGCCGCCGCCCTCCGGGAAAAATGCGGTCTGATCCAGCAGCACGCGGTACATGCCGCCCTCGCAGACGCTCCGTTCTACGGTTGCCTCAAATTCACCCAGGTACGCATCCTGATCAAATAATCTTGTTGTGCTCATAATTTTTCCTCTTTTCCGTCTATTCGTTTACAATGTCAATCTGGCACATTTTCATAGCTTCCAATGCATTTTTATGACTCTGCGGCGTTACGCCCGCGCACGCGGATGCATCGACAGAAATCGGCACTTCCGGATAAAATGCTTTCAGCAGCATGGAATTGGAAATCACGCAGATGTCGGTGCAGAGTCCCACGAGTTCAATGAATTCCGGCACGCCGCCTGCCAGTTTTTCGATCTCCTCCGGCAGATTTTTTGCACCGAAGGTGATTTTATTCATCACCACGGCCTGTTTTTTCTCCGCCATTTTCTGAATTGTATCCTGCAGTGCATGACCCTTCGTTCCTTCGATACAATGCTCTACCGGAAGTTTTCTGCCCTCGGACGTTTCCAGATAATCCGCAAAATGGGTATCTCTGGTGCAGATAACAGCTCCGTCAAACGAATCCATCACCTCTGCAACGCGGTCAACAATCCCGACCGCCTCTTTCGTGCCGAGACTTCCGTCGATAAAATCATTCTGCATATCTACTACAATTAATACTTTCATCTTTGTTCTCCCTTCTGGGACATTTTTTTATAAATGCTGCATCCAGCTCAGTGCCAGTGAAATCCAGCTCTGGCACTCTTCGCGTACTGCGTTCTGGTATTCATAGCTCTGTGTCTCCTCGCTTGCAAGGCCAAGGCCGTGGCCGCCGACCGGATAAATATGCATTTCTACCGGAATCTCTAGTGCATGCAGTGCAGTAAAGAACAGAATGGAGTTTTCTACCGGCACGCAGTCGTCCGGCGCGGTATGCCACAGGAAAGTCTTCGGCGTATCGAGGCTGACCTGATTCTCGAGAGACATCTCGTCTACCAGCTCATCATACCGGTCTCCCAGCAGATTGGTGAAGGATCCGCGGTGCGCTTTCGGACCGGATGTGATAACCGGGTAGGATAACAGCAGACCGTTCGGACGAAGCTGCTCTGCGTCTACGCCAAGTTCTTCTGCAAGGAATGTTTTCTTTTTCCAGAACACACCGTACGATGCTGCCAGATGGCCGCCTGCGGAAAATCCCGCTACTACTACTTTGTTCGGATCAATATGATATTCTGCCGCATGCTCCCGCAGATGTGCAACGGTCCAGGCAAGCTGGCGGAGTGCCGTCGGATAGTGAGCTGCCGGAGCAACACTGTAATGCAGAACAACAGCGTGGTAACCGGCTCCGACAAACTTCAGCGCAATCGGCTCTGCCTCACGCTCGGACACCCATTCATAACCGCCGCCCGGGCAGATCACGATGACCGGACGCACGCGTTCCGGAGCAATCTCACGCGAGTTGTCCAGAAAATACGTATATAATTTTGCAGTTTCTTCTGTATCTTTTACTTTGACATCTAATACCTGATAATTCATAAGTTCTTCCTTTCACCCAATTTTTCCGGGTACGGCCACAGCCGCCAGTTTTTACTCTGTTGTCATTATACCGTATCGGCGCAAAATATCAAGCGTATCGCACCAGACACTTTTTTCTTTTCAAATCCAATTGCTCATAGTATAATAAATTTATATTTGCATGTTTTTGAGCGGCAAAAATAACACACAAAGGAGTATATTGCAATTATGGATTCCAACCTTATTGTCCTTACCGATCAGGACGGAAATTCTGTCCGTTTTGAGCTTCTGGATATCGTAGAATACAAGGAGGATGAGTACGCCGTTCTCTATCCGGCCGACGGCGGCGATGACGAACCGGTACACATTCTGCGCATCATTTCCGAGAATCTCGATGTCAACGAAGCCGAGTTCGAAGGCCTCGATGACGATGAACTGATCGACACCATTTATCAGATCTTCCGCGAGCGCAACGATCTGGACGACTGATTCTGCCACGCAAAAAGAGCAGCATTTTTACCTTTCACACGTCGGTAAAATGCTGCTCTTTCTTTATTCTAATTTTTCCTCTTTCTTTGTTTCAATCCACAGTCGGTAATTTCACAGAGTCTGACATGTCAGCAAAATGCTGACTGTGGTTTGCCTCATGTCAGTGGGGGATACCGATTTCTCTCCGCCCGCCACTGCCGTTAACTTTCTTATTTGCAATTCATCTCACCACCTATAGAGGTGAGAGAATCCTTGCTATTATTTGTTGAATATTTTTCCAATATCGCAGCCAGTGGAGAGAATATCTCTTTCTGAGGGACATTACAATTTATA
Source organism: Blautia sp. AF32-4BH (assembly GCF_003460565.1). Classification (NCBI taxonomy): domain Bacteria; kingdom Bacillati; phylum Bacillota; class Clostridia; order Lachnospirales; family Lachnospiraceae; genus Blautia; species Blautia sp. AF32-4BH. The sequence goes on from NZ_QTVL01000007.1 coordinate 181,619, forward strand.
CTGCATAAAATTCCCATTGTGCACAAATCCAAAATCTGTATACAACTTAACGCCCATATCCGATGCCGTAATCTGTATTGTTCCGCATCCATATTCTTTTGCATCTTCTATCACACGGGACAGCAATTCTTTTGCAATACCTCTTCTTCGATACGCCGGATCTGTAAACATACTGGACAGTAATCCAATTCTGCCGCTCGGGCATCCAAAGTATGGAGGTTTTTCTACAAATGACATTCCACTTGTTGCGATGATGCTCTCTCCGTCAACAGCAATCCAAGATACAAAAGTACCATCCGCCATATGACGTTCATAGTAATCTTTTAACGCAGGTGCTAAATCAATTTCTTCTTTTGCCCCCTCTTCGCGAAGCTGATGGATTCTCATCTGAATGAAAAAATCCAGTTCCTTTTGGGTAAGTCTTTTATATTCGATTGCCATTTTTATTTCCTTCTGCTTATTTTCTCACATCCAGCACCTGCACATACGGGTCGTCCTTTGTGCATGGTTTCCAGTCGTCTTTTCCCTCTGCGTTCGGGTTTCCGGTTTTCATGAAATTGGTCCAGTCGTCCATCATTTCTTTGCTGAGGGCATAGTCGCCTTCGGTTTTCGGGCGCCAGCTTCGGCCCAGGGTTCCGAACATGTACCAGAGTTCGGAGGAATGGAACGCTCCGGCGTCGTCACCTAACAGGGCACGGGTGAAGTAGTAAACGTAAGCCGGTTTTCTTCCGAGTTTTTCCAGCGCAATGCTCCAGTTGATGCATCCCTTATAGATGCCGCCGTGCTCGCCTTTTTCTTTCATCTCCGGGAACACACCGATGTCGTCTGCAGTTGAACCGAGCATATATGGGATGTCCTTGATTTTTCCTTCGGTTACGGCATCGTTATAGCCGCAGGTCAGCAGATGATTGTCGATGTTCGGTACGAAGCTCAGCATTCTCGATGGATTTACGCGGCCAAACTCCTCCTGCAGCTCCACAATTTTCTCAGCCGGAATCGCACGCAGTTCTTCCAGCGATTTTGCTCCGCTAAGCTCTACAAATTCCTGGCCGATGGTTTCTGCCTCGGAAAGCGGCATATCGCGGTTCAGTCCGGTGTCGTAGCCGCCGGCGCTCTGGAAAATGGCTTTGCTGATCCAGTTTTCAGTCAGCGGAGAACTGACGAGTGTCTGTACGCTCATACATCCCGCGGACTGGCCGAATACGGTGATATTTTCCGGGTCGCCGCCGAATGCTGCGATATTTTCTTTTACCCATTTCAGTGCTGCGATCTGGTCGAGAATCGCGTAGTTTCCGCTTCTTCCGGCACCGCTCTCCTCGGACAGCCACGGATGTGCCAAAAATCCGAAAGCACCGAGACGGTAATTGATCGCAACGAGAATCACTCCGCGTTCGCAGTAAGCAGCTCCATCAAATTCGGATTCGTGGCTGAAGCCGTGCATAAACGCGCCGCCGTGAATCCAGAAAGCAACCGGCAGTTTTTCATCCACTGTATTTGCCGGTGTCCAGATGTTTAAGTACAGACAGTCCTCACTCTGCTTCATGCCGAATTCCGGGTCGAGATAAAATTCTTTTCCATAGAAGGAGTCCGGCTCATGCTCGGTCTGCGGGCAGACGCATCCGAAATGATCCGCCTTATAAACGCCCTCCCAGCACGCCGGCTCTTCCGGCGGGCAGAATCGTTTTTCGCCTACCGGCGGCTTTGCGTACGGAACGCCGCGGAATACCGTGTAGCCGTCTTTTTGCACACCATGAACCTGTCCATATTTTGTTTTTGTCTCTGTAATTGCCATAAGTAAAAATCCCCTTTCCATTTCTTATAACTGTGATAAAAACCCTTATACAGATTTAGTATAGCAAATCTTTTTCTTCGCTTCTATATGCACAATTCCAAATAATGGCACCCAGTTTTGTAACTATTGATTATTGGTTATGCAGACATTTAAAAATCCTCTTGATTTATTAGCACACAGAAATAATAATATTTTGTATATAAGATTGACTTATTATCACTGACAAAAACCTTTCATGACTGATCTGGTTTACTTTGACCGGTTTTGGTGCTACACTTTTCTTTGCTTCAAAACGACATATTTCATAGTGAGGAGGAGTATTTAGTATGAAAGCCATTTTAACAGATCTTTTGGCAATCATCGGCGTTGTGCTGAATGGTCTGCCGCAGGGTCTTCTTGCTCTGACGTTTGGATTTGCATCGGTTCCGACGGCGCTGGCATTCTTTGTTGGTGCGGTGGGCAATACGATTACGCAGAGTGTCGCACCAATTTCCTTCCAGGCGGAGACGATCACTTACGCCGGAACGGCTGGAAAAGACCGTTCGGAACGCTGTACGATGATTTTTATCGGCGGTGTGATTATGGCTCTGATCGGAGTGTTTGGACTGCTGACAAAAATCGTAAACTTTGTAGGTGAGGATGTTGCCTATGGAATGATGGCCGGTGTCGGTATCATTCTGGTAAAGGCCGCGATCGATATGATCAAGAGTGATGCCATTTCCGGCGGTGTTTCCCTGGCCGCAGCACTGATCACCTATTACTTTACCAAAGACAGTGCCAATACCCTGGTTTATACCATCGTCATTTCCGTTGTAGCATCCTGCATTGCCAATGCATTTTTCAACAAAGAGAAATCCAGCATTGTCGTAGAGGATGATAAATTTGTCCGCCAGAAATTTACAATCAATGCCAACGTAATTCTCGGCGCACTCGGTATGGTCTGCCTGAACATTGGTTCCAACATTTCCTTCGGCGGAATTACCGCAGGAATGGCAACCGGTGGAAATTACAACGTCGATAACCTGACCGTGATTTCTTCCCTGGCCGATATGTTTTCTTCCTTTTTCGGAGGAGCCCCGGTTGAGGCAATCATTTCCGCAACTGCCAATGCACCGCACGCTGTATGGGCTGGTGTCATCATGATGGTTGTGATCGGTGTAATTCTGCTTCTGAAACTGCTTCCGAAAATCGGAAAATTTGTTCCGTCTTCTTCGATCGCAGGTTTCCTGTTTGTACTCGGTATCTTCAAAACCGTTGTACTGGATGCGCCGTCTGCCTTCGCTATCAATGCAGCCGTCGGCGGAACCACAATGGTTGTCACTGCAGTAACAAACCCGTTCCTCGGAATGCTGGCCGGTGTTGCTGCAAAACTGCTTGGATTATAAATTCAGTAACATAAGAGGAAAATCGTATGAAAGAATACAGCATGGAGCTCTGCGGAGTGAAAAGAACACTTCCATTTATCCCGATCAGTGAGGAGATGGCGTTTGCAAGCTTTGTTGTCCTTGGTGACACCGAGCTGGTAAGTGCATGTGCGCCGGAGCTGGCCGCAAAAATCGGAGAAGTCGATGCCATTGTCACCGCAGAAGCGAAAGGTATTGCCCTAGCGTATGAAGTAAGCAAAGAGCTGGGCCATAAAGAATTTATCGTTGCACGAAAAAGCACAAAATCCTACATGAAAGATGTGGTTTCCGCATCCGTTCATTCGATTACAACAGCGGGTGAGCAGCATCTTTGTCTGGATGGAAAAGACGCAGATAAAATCCGCGGCAAACGTGTCTGCCTGCTGGATGATGTCATTTCCACCGGCGAGTCCCTGCACGCACTGGAATGCCTGATGGCGAATGCCAGTGCAGAGGTTGTAAAAAAAGCAGCGATCCTTGCTGAGGGCGATGCTGCTGATCGAAAAGATATTGTATTTCTGCAGAAGCTTCCGTTATTCAAAAAGACGGGCGACGGAGAGTACGAAGTCATCGAATAATTGCCAATCCTTCTAATGCATATAGAGAATAGAAAAACGGTGCAGTTCTGAATTTCTGCCATGAATTCAGAACTGCACCGTTTCTTTTTAAAAGAGACGCAGAAGCATCATATACGAAATGGTTCCAAGAAGGATGGAGACGAGGGTCTGGTGTTTCCATTTGTAGGTGATAAAAACGACCGCTGCTGCGAGCAGTTTCGGTACTGCGGCAGAGATACCGCCGGTGGGAATATCTTTCATACAGTAAATGATCAGTACCGCCATGATGGCAGACGGCAGTGCCTGGCCGAGTCGTTCGAGTGATGCGGGCATTTTACGGCTGCCGGAAAATGCAAGAAACGGGAGTGCACGGAGTCCGAAGGTGATCAGAGCGGAGACAGCGCCAGCGTGTGCTTCTCTGCTTTTTCCCATTGGTCAATGAAGATAATGAGAAACAGGGCTGTCATACAGAAATCAAGGCCCGTCAGGTCAAATGGAACGATCTGGCCTAAAATGCCGCCGAGAACCGAACCAACTATCCAATAGTAGCGGCTGAACAGAGCGACGAGGAACATGGTGTCCTCTTTTTCTTTTTTCGGAAGATCTAAGGTACAGTTTACGGCGTATGTCTCATCGGTCATCGTGTGAATCATGTACAGCTTGCGGCGCCCCATCTGTTTGAATTCCTTCAGGAAGGTAATGCTGTAAAAACTCTGGCGGCTGTTCATCAGAAGTGCAGTGAGCGCAATGGTGATGAGGGAAGCGCCGCTAGAAAGAAACGTAATCAGAACGAACTGGAACGCGCCCGTATAGACCGTCAGACTTACCAGCAGTGAATCATACCAGGGAAAGCCGGCGGATGCCATCATCATGCCGTAGGCCATGCTGACGAAAACGTAGCTGCAGAAAATCGGGATGGATTTTACGAAAGCAGTTTTTAAGGTAGTGGAAGAAAATCGTTTCATAGATAAAATATCCTCACGTAAAAATAAATTTTAAAAATTAAATTTATCATACTATCTATATCATAGTGAGTCAATAGGAATACCATTTTACGCCAAAAGAAACGGATGACCTTCATCACCCGTTTCTCTCATTCTGCTCCAATCAACACATTCTTCCCCGCAAATGCAAACCCATAATGCCGGATCCTTTCCTGCGGCACGCCAAGGGCCACCAGTTCTGCGTCGTATTTTTTATCCACGATCTGTTTTAAAGCCTCCTGCACCGCATCTTCCAGTGTCTCCTTTTTTACCCGGCTGCAGACTTTAAATTCAATAATAATCGCCGGATCTTTTTCTCTATTCTTCGGAATCATCATCACATCATACCGTCCAAATCCACTTTCCCGATTCGACCGGATCTGATAACACTCTGCGCGTTCTGCCATCAGTCCCAGGACGAAGCCATGATAGAATCGTTCCGGCTCCAGGCTTTCATTTGTTTCCCCGCCGACATCAAAATGGCTGAAGGTCGCAAGGGACACTTTATTCATATAATAATTCATCGCTTCCAGATCGCCCTGCATCAGTGCTTTCACAAAGCTGCTGTACCCAGCTTCCGATGCTTCAAACCATCCGCGGAACATATCATCAAACATGCTCACCGTTTCCAGATTGGTGATACGGAGCTGATACCACGGCTTCAAAGTAATTCCGCGATACTCCACCTCTTCCGCTTTCAGATAACCGCTCGCGAGAAGCAGACTCCAGATTGCATTTTCATTGTAATCCAGCTGTTCAAACACCATCTGCTCATCAAAGTTCACCGTGACTGCCTGTCCGTTCAGTAGATCTTCCATATACTCTTTGATTTCCGGCGAGGCGGTGCGGATCAGCTTTCCTGCCAGACCGTTCGAACTCGTATCTGCCCAGTACGGGCGCAGTTTCTTTTCTTTTAAATAATTGGTAATCGACCATGGATTGTAGATATCGCGGTGTCCGCCAAAGATAAATCCATCATACCACTGCTTCACAACGTCCTTTTTGTCTCCCATTCCGAACTCGTCCAGAGATGCAAAAACTTCCTTTTCGGTAAATCCAAAACAGTCCGCATACAGATCCGATGTCGTCGTCACCACACGCAGATTATTTAAGTCAGAAAAAATACTTTCTTTCGAAACCCTCGTGATTCCGGTCATCATCGCACGTTCCAGATAAGGATTCGTTTTAAACGTCGCATTAAACAGACTCCGCACAAACGTTGTAAATTCCGCCCAGTAGCCATGGACATACGCTTCCTGCATCGGCGTGTCGTACTCATCCAACAGAATAATCACTCTTCTGCCGTAATACCGCGCCAGATACATACTCATATTATTGAGTGCCGCTGCGGCCTCCGCATCGCCCATATGCAGATTGACCTCGTTGTATGCTTTCTTCTCATTTCCGCTCAGCAGATCCCCATCCAGAAGATACCGGTTTTCTTCATATACTCTCGCAATCTGCTGTTTGATCTGGATTTTCGCTTCCGAAAGCTGATCTGCTTTCACGGCTGCAAAACTCAAAAAGATCACCGGATACTTTCCCTGCAGTTCCCGATATTTTTCTTCTTTCCAAACGCCAAGTCCTTCAAACAGATCGCCCCGGACGGCATATTTATTAGAGAAAAAGCAGTCCAGCATGCTCATATTCAGTGTCTTGCCAAAGCGGCGGGGGCGGGTGATCAAGGTGATTTCATCCCCGTTTTCCCACCAGTCCTTGATGAAGTGAGATTTATCCACAAAGAAATAATGGTTTTCCCTTAAGGATGCAAAATTCTGTTTTCCTATACTGATTACTTTTTCCATCCATCACACCTGCTTTCGGAATTTGTCCTTTTCTCGATTATACACTATCCTTTCCTGAATTCCAATCTTAAAACATCCTATTCGCCGCAAACGTAAAAAACAATAACGCCAGAAACAGCACTTCCAGCACCGCTCCCAGAATGGTAATGATCTTTCCCGTCTTCTCTTTCCAGATTTTTTTCATCCCCAGATACAATAGAATTCCGATCACCGCGCCAAGCGTATTATCGATCACATCCGTAATATCACTCGCGCCGATCGCAAAAATATACTGCGTCACCTCAAAAAACAGGCTCAGTCCCGATGCAAGGAGAATGCGGTTCTGGATTTCGCTGTCCGGATAGAAGGCTGAGATGCAGAGGCCGAACGGCAGAAAGACCAGCATATTTTCGATAATTTCACTAATCTGCACTTTCCCGTTCACCACAACCGACGCCGCATACGGAATCAGATTAATCCCCCGCAGGTGCGGAATTTCTTCCGGGCGCAGAGCGAATTTGAATAAAATGCACCAGACAAGTAGCGCCAGGTAAATGCCGAATACCACAAGTAATGCTTTTGATTTTTTCTCGTTTTTCCAGGTCATGTTCTTTCCTCTCTCATCTTCACTTGATAAGAGGATTCTACCAAAACATTCTTAGGATTCCGCTTCTTCTTTTCCAAAGAAATCCCTATAGATTTCCTAAGATTTTCTGATGCTCAGATTCTTTTACATTTCTTCATCATGCCAATTTATTATATCTTTCATATCAATTATATCTTTTACATATCGCAAAAAACTGTGTATAATACCCCGTGGGCAGAGAAAAGAAGCGGGATGAAAATCCCATATTCCCCTGGGACAGCAGTATTCTCCCCACTGCTGTCTCTCCTTTCAGTGAAGGCTGTCGCAGACAGTTTTCTGTGGTGTAGGTAAAAGAGGAGGCCGTGCACTGAGCACAGCCTCCTCTTTTCGTGTTTTTCATCTTTATTTTTTCATCTTTATTTCTTAATCTCATATCCGCAATACTGCATCACCAGCTCACAGAACATTGCGTTTGCCCAGGAGAACCACTCTCTGGTGTAAACGGTCGGATCATCTACGAAAACACCCTCGTGCATCAGTCCTGTACCGCCGTCGGTTGCCATCAGTTCGTGGATCATCTGATGTTTCTCCTCTTTTGTCGGTGCGGTCAGTCCCTCGATGGCTTTGGAGATGTGCCATACGTAGCGGACCGGTGTGTGCGGGCTTCCGATACCGGAAAGCTTCGTTCCTGCATAATAGAACGGGTTTGCCTCGCTTAAGATCAGCTTTCTTGTGTTGTCAGCCACTTCCTGGCTTTCCGGCTCGTAGCCGAGATAGCTCATAGCCAGAAGACTCGGTACATTGGCATCGTCCATCAGATTATACTGGCCAAAGCCGTCTACCTCGTAAGCATAAACATCGCCAAGTCCCCAGATATGGGTGGTACCGTAAGTCTCAATGGCCTGTTTTACGGTCTTTGCCATCTCTTCTGCTTTCTTCGCAATCTCCTCTTTTCCGCCGACGAAATCTGCGATCTCCTTCAGATAATTCAGAACGACAACCGCAAACATGTTGGACGGAATCAGATAACCGTAACGGCAGGAATCATCGCTTGGACGGAAGCCGGACCAGATCAGGCCGATGCCGGATTTTACCTGCGCACCTTTTCCATCGCGGGAAAGCGTATCGGTGTAGGAGCAGTTTTTACGGATGAAGCTGTACGGGGATTTCTCCTCGTGGTTCATTTCAGTCTCAAATACAGTCAGGATTTTGTCAACACCTTCCCAGAAAACCTCGTCAAACTGATCCGTTCTTCCGGTGTTCTTCCAGAACAGATAGGAGAACTGCAGCGGATAGCAGAGAGAATCGATCTCATACTTTCTCTCCCAGATCCACGGTCCCATATCGGTCTCGTCCTTCTCCCAGCAGTTGCCGTTCGGTCCTTCGTTGAATGCGTTTGCGTATGGATCAATGTTGATGCACATAAACTGGCGGCGGATCAGGCCTGCGATCAGGTCAGCCAGCTCCGGGTCGTTCTGCGCCGGAACAAGGTACGGGCGCAGCTGTGCTACCGAGTCACGCAGCCACATGGCCGGGATATCTCCGGTGATGACGTAGGTGCTGCCGTCCTCCATTTTCTTTACGGTTGTGTCGAGGGTATTGGAGTAGCATCGTTCAAACATATCAACGATTTCCGGCTCGTCTTTCAGTTTTTCTCTCAGGCTTAAAATCAGCTCCTGAATGGACTTTGGTAAGGTCTCTTTCATTCTTTTTTCATCCTTTCGCTCAATTTTTCTCATTTCCCGTTATTCTACAACAGGGCATCTCCGCAATCGAAAATGCCCTGTTGTAGTTCTTATAAAATTAATGTATCAGACTTATTTCTGTGCGTCAATCTGTTTCTGAGCTTCTTCGCGGATGGTCTCCCAGCCTGCGGTCTCAAGCTCTGCATCGATTGTTTTTACAAGCTCTCTCGGATCCTGTGCGCCGGTGAATAACTCAGAATAGTATTTCTCATATACGGCACGGCAGTTTGCAAGCTCTGTTTCGATGTTGGAGGTATCCAGGTTGAATCCAAGCATCTCAGACGGAGTTGCTTTCTCGTTCAGCTCTTCTACTTCATCCCACTGGTTGAAGTCAACATCGTCTGTCTGAGTTACGTTGAAGAAAGTACCCTGGGTATATCCGGCCATACCCCAGTCAGTGGTCAGGCGGTGTACCTTATTGTCATCGGTGTACTCGAAGTCTTTTCCTTCTGCTCCATAGTAGAACCAGTCACGTACTTTGGAATCCGTATTTACCAGGTTCAGAAGCTGAAGTGCTTTGTCCGGGTGCTTGCATCCGGAGTAAATACCATTGATGGAACCACGTACAGTTGTGTTGGAAACGACTGTGTTGCCATACTGTACTGCTGAACAATTGGCGATACCATTGTTCGGACCCCATGTTGTTTTTGCAGCGCCGCTCCATCCCTGTGCAACAAAGAACATTGCGTATTTGCTGGAATCATCTGCTGTCGGAGCGTCTCCGTTGATGATGCCCTCCTGATACATTTTACGAACGATATCCAGGTTGGAAAGGATTTCTTCGTCATCCAGCGGATTGACAACGGTCTTGCTGTCATCGCCGTATTTAACGCCGATTGCCGGAAGTCCGGAGCTTAAATCATCGTAGTTCAGGTTCAGCAGGAAGTTTGCACCATTTTTGGACATGAAGTACGGAGATCCGCCTTCGCCCTCTTTTACTGTCTTCAGAGCATCGTACAGAGTATTGAAATCTGTTACAGAATTTACATCAATGTTATATTTGTCTGCAATATCCTGATCCCATACAAAGTACTCGGAAAGGGAGCTGTCTTTGTAGGTCGGTACGCCGTAGATTTTTCCATTTACTTCTACTGCTTTCCAGTAATCTTCCGGAATCATGTCATACAGCTCGGAAGCGTTGTCTTTGAGCAGATCTGTAATGTCCATCAGTGCGCCGGTGTTCACCTCAGAAGAGTAACGGTTCTGGTCGGTGAACAGGATATCGAAATACTCGCCGGAGTTTGTGATAACGCTTCTTCTGTTATCCCAGTCACCCCACGGAACGATTTCCATGTCTACATTAACGCCGATTTTCTCCTCCAGATATGGGTTGATCTGTGCAAGCCACTCATCATAATCCTTCGGCATTCCGTTACCAACCTGAATCCATTTCAGTGTAACAACTTCATCTTTTGCATCACTCTTTGAAGAGCTGCTGCTTCCGTTGCTGCTTCCGCAGCCTGCCAGCATGCCACCGGCCATAACAGCAGAAAGTGCAAGAGCTAAAAACTGTTTCTTTTTCATTGTAGCATCCTCCTGATATAAAATATAGAATGTTGAAATTATCCTTAACCGAAGCCTTTTGCTTCAGTATGAGATCCATAAAGGTAAATGGTCGATCAGCCTTTTACCGCACCGACCGTCAGACCGGAAATGAAGTATTTCTGGAAGAACGGATAGCAGCATGCGATCGGGATGATGATGATGATTGCCATCGCCATACGGGCGCCCTCTTTTGGCATCGAGTTCATGTACTGTGCCGTGGTAACGCCAAGAGACGGGTTGTTTGCCATCACCTCAATATTTCTCTGTACGTGATCCAGCAGAGCCTGCAGGGAATACAGCTTGGTATCGCTGATGTACAGGGAAGACTGGAACCAGTCGTTCCAGTAACCGAAGGTGAGGAACAGGGCGATCGTTGCCATCAGCGGTTTCGACAGCGGCAGGGCGATCTTTCCGAAAATCTGGAACTGGGTTGCTCCGTCGATCTGTGCCGACTCAATGATGGATTCCGGAATGTTGGTCTTGAAGAACGTTTTACAGATAACAACGTTGAACGAAGAAACACAAAGCGGAAGGATCAGCGCCCAGATACTGTTTTTCAGGTTGAGGAACTGTGTGTTAACTACATAAGAAGAAATCATACCACCATTGAAGATCATTGGAATAAAAACGACCATGGTGAAGAATCCGTTCAGTTTGTAGGTGCTTCTGGAAAGAACGTAACCCATCAGCATCGTAAGGGCAACTCCGATTACCGTACCGATAACCGTTACCGCAACGGAAACGCCAAGTGCAGTCACAATCATCTGTCCTTCCCGAAGAAGGAATTTGTAGGAATCCAGCGAGTATGCACTCGGGATAAACTGGTAGCCATTCATCTTGATCGAATGCTCGGAAGAAATCGAGATCATGAAGATGAATACCACCGGGATAATGCAGGCCAGGGCAAGGATCACAAAAATAACATTGAAAATTGCATTTGTAGATCCCTGGATCTGATTTAAATGTGAAGAGGAAGCCAGATCAAGATCTTTTTTCTTTTTTGCCATTTTTGTACCTCCTTAAATAATCGCGCTGTCTTCATCAATCTTCTTCACAATGGCATTGGCAAGAAGGATGGTGATGCAGCATGCAACAGACTGGAAGAATGTTGCCGCAGAAGTCATTCCGATCGGAGTGGAAGACTGCAGTGCGTTGTATACATATGTGTCGATAGTTGCTGTCGTTTTGAAGATCGAACCGCTTGCTCCCTGAGAAAGCTGGAAGAACAGTCCGAAGTCGGAGTAGAAGACCTTTCCGACATTCAGGATGAACATCATGATGATGACACTCTTTAAGCAAGGCAGGGTAATGTGCCATACCTGCTGTCTCTTATTGGCGCCGTCCATAACGGCTGCCTCGTACAGTGTGGTATCAATACCGGAAATGCTGGACAGGTAGATAACCATGTTGTATCCGGTAGATTTCCACAGATACATGAAGATCAGGATAAATGGCCATACACCGGCACTCATGTACCACTGAATCGGTTCCTTGCCTGCATTTCTCATTATACTGTTGATCAGACCGTTGTCCTGGTTCAGGAATGCATCCAGGAAGTAGGAAGCTACAACCCATGACATGAAATATGGGAAGAACATCATCGTCTGATATACCTTCGACGCTCTTTTGTTGTGCAGCAGGCTGATCATGATAGCCAGTCCTACGGAAAATACCATACCAAGAACGATAAATGCAAGGTTATACAGGATTGTGTTTCTCAGGATGACGAACAGGTCGTTGGATCTGATCAGGAACGAAAAGTTTTTGAAGCCGGCCCAGTCACTGTGGAGCAGGTTATAAATGAAACTCTTTCCGCCGGTGATTTTGTAATTCTTGAACGCAATGATCAGACCGAACATAGGCAGGAAGCAGAACAGAATATACCAGATGGTGGTCGGCAGCGCCATGACGGTCAGCTCCGTGTCATTCTTGGTCCAGCGTCCTTTTTTCTTTTTGCTTGGTTTACTCAAGATTTTTTCCTCCTTCTCCCGATTGCTCGGGCTTATCACTTGATCCGTTTATCTTACAAACGGAATCCCGGTAAATAATCTTTCCGGGAATGCGGTATACCTCGCCGCTCTTTTTCTGCGGTTCATTCATATGTTTGATCATACGTTTTGCCGCAAGACGTGCAATCGCGTCGGTGTCAACCGCAACCGTGGTGAGCGACGGACTGCACAGTTGTGCATAAATGGAATCATCAAAACCGGTCACGGAAACATCCTCCGGTACGCAGATTCCACGCTCTTTTAATGCCTGCACTAATTTGAATGCGGTGGCATCGCAGTTACAGACAAATGCGGTGGGCAGCTTCTCCGGTAGCAAAAGCGGAATGGCAATGCCTTCATCGCTTCGGTCCGGGATTCTCCACTCATTTTTCGGGGAAATTCCCTCCTCCAGCATTCTCCGCAGATATCCGAGATATCGGTCGGAAATACTGGTTGTACTTCCTACGGTTCCGACAAATCCGATGTCTGTGTGGCCCTGCTGGATCAGGTAATTGGTCAGCTCATAGGAGCTGTAAATATTCTCGGTGATGACGGAATCGGATTTGTGGGTTCGATCGTAGATGTCCACATACACCTTCGGGAGATCAATCTGTGCAATCTGCTCCCGGACACCCTTATCGAGAATACCAAGAAAGATCAGGCCGTCGAACAGCCCTCTGGTCTGTATCGTGTTCATGTCCGACGGGAGTGTTGCTGTTGTCGGAGAAATCATGATACTCGAACAGGATGCTCTCTGCAGCTCGTAGATGATCCGCTCGTACATTGCCATATAAAATTTTCCTTCGTCTCCGGAGCTGAACCGCGGACTCATGATGATACCGACTTTTTTGCTCTTCCGTTTTCCGTAGTCCGGAAGGACATAACCGGATTCTCTCGCAAGCGCAAAAATCTTTTCTTTCAGTTCTTCTCCCACGCCGTCTTTTCCGTTCAGCGCCTTGGAAACTGTTACTTTACTGATGCCCAGCTTATCTGCCAGGTCCTGCATGGATACTGATTTTCTCTCTGCCATGTTACCAACAGTCCCTCTATTTGTTTCTTAACTTGTGTTTAGATGTTAACATCTTTTAGAAAGATTGTCAATAGCCTTTTCGTTATTTTGTATATTAAAATTCTTATTTTCCAGTCCTAATTTGTATAGATCGAGGAGTATTCTTCTGTTTCTTTTGATTTTTTAGACAGAAAATCTGTGTTCTTGTGTTAAGTCACATAACATCTTAATATTAACGCAGTACTTTTTCGCCTGTTTTCATTTTTAACGAAAAAGCAGCGGAAAGTCTGACTTTTTCGTCTAATTGTCATACTCCCCGCTGTCTTTTTTCATCTTCTGCTGTTTTTCATACTACCGCCAGACAGCCATGGCCTCATTGCCTGACACCGCCGTAAAACCGCGGAACAATGATTACCCGCAAATAAAGGTAACCACACCCTTGTCATTATCTGACAGGCTTTCCATATCTTTCTCTGCGGTTCCCTGCTCCACAATCTCCACTCCATAACGGAACTCACTGAATCCGGACAGGTCCATCTTGAAGTTTGTTTCCCATGTGTTATTCATAATCCAGCTGTAAACCGGCCGTTTATTATTCTCCTCTTTGTTATCGCACAGAAGGATTGGGTGGGATTCCATCTCCCCCATGTAAAGTAACGGTGTGTCAAAAGTATTAACCAGAATCGTCTGATCTTTTGTCCGGTAACGCGGTAAGAAAACTCAATTTTCGGAAGGTGCCGGTACATTTTCATCACAACACTGCTGTGATACGTTCCCTCCAGTGTAAAGATCAGTTCTACTTTGATAAACACCGGTCCGTGATCCAGAATTTTCACATTCGTAAGGTCACCCTGATACTGCTCTGCGTGAAGTCCGCGGATATTTCTTCTGATCAGACGGCGCTCCTCATAAACGCCTTTTCGGATCGTACGTGTTCACAATATCACGTACCGCTCTGCGCCTACCCAGGCAGTTCTGGTGAACAGGGTCCTGTTTTGCAAAACTTTGTGAAAACGCGATAATACGTTTTATGCACTTGGCGCAGAACGCAAAAAATCCCCTGTTTCCGGGGTTTTTTATACACTCCGGACAGAGGATTTTTCTTATTTTCTACTTATTTCAATACATTTTCCAATTTAACAAAAAGGGTATTCATCTCCTGCACCACACTCTGCAGACTCTTTTCCCCGACATAGTTTCCAATCGCAAACAATGCCTTATACAAAAAATTAACCGCCCCCTGCAATTCTTCGTTTTGCTCTTTTGTTTCTTTCCGAAGCTGCTGCAGTTTTTCTGCCATCGGAAACAATTCCGCAAGAATCTGCTCTTTTCGTGCCCGGTCCGACGGTTCATCTGTCTCCATTTCTTCGAGATCATAGTTATCTGTTCTGCCGCATTTTCCCTTGCACACTGCGCAATCCGGATTCAGACGGTTCTTTTCTGCCTCCACGCGTACAATCCAGGATTTCCCCTCTTCTTCCCTCAGCTCTTTTTCCGGATTTGCCGCACAAATTCCGCCAAGCAGAATCTCATGCGTGGCTTTGTCCGGGCGGTGACCATTGCTGTCACCGCTGGAAAACTCCTGCGATTCACCTTTTGCTGCTTCTCCTCTTCCATCTACCGACCGGGCCAGACCGATCAGCGCACCAAGAAGCTCCTTTTGTATCTTCGTCATACTCATTTTTCTAATACCTCTTACCGAGCTTTTCATTTTTTTCGTCTTACATATTCCACAAAGCAGAATGTACCAATTGTAAAAATACTTTTAAGGGCACACGCTAATTACTATATCTGATTTTCTACAAAATTTCCCCCTCCGTAGAAATCACCACGGTTTTCACCGGAATCTTCTTTCCACTCTCTTTCAGCGCCATCTTCACGGCACGCTCCATTCCTGCGCAGCACGGAACCTCCATGCGTGCAACCGTGATACTCTTAATATCATTCCGCATGAAAATCCGCGCAAGTTTCTCGGAATAATCGATATCGTCAAGTTTTGTACAGCCTACGAGAACGACATGATCCCGAATAAAATCCTGGTGGAAGTTTCCATACGCATACGCTGTACAATCCGCCGCAACGAGAAGGTCTGCTCCTGCAAACATCGAAGCCCGCTCCTGCACCAGCTTGATCTGCACCGGCCACTGGCGGAGCCGGGACGGAACTGCTGCAGAATTTTCCTGCGCATCTGCACGGTCAATCGCCCAGCTGTTTTCACCTGCTTTTCCTGCTCCGGTATTCTCCTGTCCGGCCGCCTCTTTTGCCTTCCGCTGGTTCTCTTTTACCGCCTCCTCATCATACGGCAGCGCCTCCCGCTCCACAAACGAAATCGCATCTGCTGGACAGACCGGCAGGCAGTCACCGAATCCGTCGCAGTAGTCATCCCGGATCAGCTTTGCCTTCCCGTCAACCATCGCAATCGCACTTTCATGACAGGCATGCGCACAAAGCCCGCATCCTGTACATCTGTCTTCCTCTATCTGAACAATTTTTCGAATCATCACTGAATCTCCTTTTTTCTCTTTGTTTCTCAATACCTGTTTGTTTCTCAACCATGATATCATACTTTATCCCTGTTTTGACAGTTGTTTTTTTTAGTAGTTTTTTCCTACAATACCAACTCTTCGTCCAAAGCCAGCGAATAAATAATCTTCTCTTTCACCTTTTTTCCTGTCGTCCGCTCCAGTGCCTGCTGGTAGTAGGCGAGCTGTTTTTCATACCGCTTTTTCAGCTCCCCGACTTCTTTCACACGGTCCGTTTTGTAGTCCACAAGAACAATCTCATCCCCCTCCGGGAACCATGCGTCAATGATTCCCTGCACGAGAATGGTTTCGTCTTCCGGATAGGACGGATCTGCCTCACTTGCCGGAACGGACATCACAAACGGCTGCTCCCGTTTCAGGGTTTCATTCAAAAAGGCATTCCGCATCCGCATTCCAACCGGACTTTTTGCGAAAGCGAGGATCGATTTGAAATAAATGCATTCCGCTGCTTCTTTCGTCATCTTTCCTTCTGCAATCAATTCCTCCGTCTGTGCCATCAGCTCTGTGATGCTGTACGCTCTGCGGTAATCGAGACATTCCAGCAGGCGGTGGTACGCCGTTCCGCGGTCAGAGCCCGTCAGAGCCGCAACATGATCCTTTTTCAGAAAGCCCGGCACAATTGGTACGAGTTCTTCCTGCGCAAACAGCTCTTTTCCGATCTCGGATTCCTCCATCCCGGCCTTCTTCAGCTGTGAAACGGTAACCTTTACCGGAATCTGTTTTTCCTTCTCATACGGATACTGGTAGGCAAACCGCTCCTCCACAAGTTCCTTCAGCGCTGCTTCTCTCGGCGGCTGCTTCGGAATTTCCATGATTTTCTGCTCATTCACCGCGCGCTCCATCTGATGCAGCACCTCTCCCTCAACAAGTCCTGCCGGTGATACAAGGCGGATCGTTACCGGAATTTTCTCTGCATACAGCGGATTGTCCACATTTCCTGCCAGACCGAATTGTTCATACAGCCCGTCGAAACACCGGTTTCTCGAAAATGCCGGCAAAATCCAGTCGAGATACCCGGATGCACTGCTCAATGTCTGATACGACAGCAGTTCCTCCTGCCGCCCCGCATGCGCCGCGCACTGCTTCACGCGGCTCTCCAGCTTCGACGCCATGCCCGTCATAATCAGCTTCTCCTTCGGTCGCGTCATGGCAACGTAAAGCACCCGCAGCTCCTCCGCCAGATTTTCCAGCTTCATGCTCTGCCGGATGATCTGCCGCGGCAGTGTCGCCTGACGGACGCGGTGCTCCGGATCGATCGCATCCGCGCCGATGCCCATCCGGGAATGGAGTACAAGCGCCGCACGGCTGTCCATCTGGTTAAACGATTTGCCCATGCCCGAGAGGAACACAACCGGGAATTCCAGTCCTTTACTCTTGTGAATACTCATGATACGCACCGTATCTGCGCTCTCCCCGTAAATATTCACCTCGCCGAAATCGACTTCATACTTCTGAAGCTGCTCGATATAACGGATAAAGTTGAACAGTCCACGGTAACTCGTCGCCTCAAATTCCACCGCCTTTTCCACCAGCATCTCCAGATTTGCCCGCCGCTGCACACCACCCGGCATTGCAGATGCATAGCCGCCGTAGCCCGTCTCCTCGAGAATCTGTGTGATCAGCTCATGGATCGGCGTATACGGCACGCGGCTTCGCAGCATTTCCAGCTGCTCCAGAAAACTTCCAAGCTTCTTCCGAAGCGCCTCATCTTCCCCTTCTGCCGCATATTTTCCACACGCCTCATAAATTTTTACGTCTTTATCCACACAACGCACCGCAGCAAGCTCTGCATCAGTGCATCCGCAGATCGGCGAGCGTAAGATTGCCGTAAATGGAATCTCCTGGCATGGATTGTCACACAGATGCAGGTAATTCAGCACCGTCACGATTTCCTGCGTGGAAAAGTATCCCGTTTTTGATGTGCTGTACGCCGGAATTCCCGCCGCCTGCAGTACGCGCGAAAACGTCTCCGCCCATCCGCTGACCGCACGAAGCAGAATTACGATATCGCGGTACTGAATTTTCCGGTATTCCCCGGTCTCTTTGCCCACGACTTCCTCATTTCCGACCATCTCGCGGATGCGCGCGGCAACGGCAGCCGCCTCCGTTTCCATCTTTGTCTCACGCGACTTATCATCTTCCAGCTCGGGCGCCTTGTCATCCAGCAGAAGAAGTTCTGTTTCATATGCCGCATGCCACGTTTCCGTCTTTTCCTCTTCCATTTCCGGCAATGCAGGAAACGCTGCTCCCGCATGGAGGCTCGCCGCCTCATCGTACGCGATGCCGCCGAGTTCCGGACTCATCAGCTTGCGGAATACATAATTCGCCGTCGCAAGCACCTCCGGCCGGCTTCGGAAGTTTTTGTCGAGATCGATTCTCTGCTGGCTTTCCCCATCCTTCGCATACGTATGATATTTTTCCAGAAACAGCTCCGGCCGCGCCAGACGAAATCCGTAGATACTCTGCTTGATATCGCCGACCATAAACCGGTTCCACCTGCCGTCCTCCTCACCGGACACCGCAGAGAGCAGTGCCTCCTGGATAAAGTTGCTGTCCTGGTACTCATCGATCATAATTTCCCGGAATTGCTCCGACAGCTCCCGCGCCGCATCGGTCCGCACCAGACGGCCGTCCTCCTGCTGCACAAGAATTTCGAGCGCAAAGTGTTCCAGATCGGCATAATCAAGAATATTTTTGCTCCGTTTTTTCTCTGCAAACGCTTTCGCAAACTGCTCCGTCAGATCGATCAGCACTCCGATCGGCTCCCGGCAGTCCGCAATCTCCTCCGCAATCGCAGCGCTGTCCTTCTCGAAAAACTGCTCTTTTAATTTCTGCAGTTCTTTTTTGCATACATCGCGCTCTGCCTTCACCTGATCTTTCAGCGCCTCGCTCACATCGTCTGCCTTTTTCCGCGAAAGCGCCTTGAACTTCATTCCGGCCATCGCGCGCACCAGTTCATCAAACGATTCTGTTTCCAGCAGTTCTTCCACCATCTGCTGGTCGGAAGCCAGCGCCTCATCATATAAATACGGTCCTCCAGAGCTTACTGCTGTTTTCCGGTTTTCCTGAATCCCTTCCAGAATACTCGAGAGCCGCTTTTTCGCCTCGCTCATCAGCTCCTGTACCCAGATACTCTCCTGCACTGCTTCCGGTGAATCCATCTGGTACGCCGCCCGGCACTCTTCGAGCCACTGCTCCGGCCATGGATAGCTCATGGAAAACTCATACAGTTTCAGCACAAGTGCATCGAGCCCGTCATCCTGCTTTCCCGCCGCGTAGCTCTCCACAAACCGTGTAAATGCAGACTCCTTTTCCGTAAAGCGTTCTTCCATGACCTTCTGGATCACATCGCTTTTCATCAGACGGATCTCCCCTTCATCCGCCATGCGGTACACCGGATCAAGATCGATCATCTGAAAATAATTTTTGATAACGTACGAACAGAATCCGTGAATCGTGCTGATCTGCGCATGGTGAAGCAGGGTCTGCTGCCTCTGCAGATGCTCATCCTCAGGATCTTCCTCGAGACTCTGCTGCAGCGCACGGCCGATTCGCTCTTTCATCTCACCTGCCGCTGCCCGCGTAAAAGTCACAACGAGCAGCTGGTCAACATCGATCGGACGCACAGGATCCTTTACCATCGCAAGGATCCGCTCTACCAGAACCGCCGTCTTTCCGGAACCTGCCGCCGCGCTGACCAGAAGATTCCGGTCTCTCGTATCAATGACTTTCTGCTGTTCCGCTGTCCATTTTACTGCCATTTATCTCTCCCTCTTCTTTCTGGCTGATTACTTTCTCATACATGGAAAACTGCATTTCTCTTTTCTTTCCGGAAGGCAGTCACTCCTTTTGATCACTTTGTGTTATCTCCTGCATCGCCTTCATCAGCAGTTCCGTGTCCATGCCCTTCAGTTTGCGGTACTCGTATCCCTGAATTTTCTGGTCAAAACCGCAGATTCCCTGATATTCACAGTACGCACACGCCGTCGCACCGTCCCGCTGATACGGGGAAATTTTTACATTGCCCGAAAAAATGCCCTCGCCGATCTCACGCACCTTCTTTCTGGTGTACGTACGGATCACATCAAACTGCTCCGGCGATGCTACTTTCGAATAGCTCGTATAACTTCCATCCTTCTTCTTTCCAACCGGAATCACATCGGATGTCGTTCCGTCCTCAAGCACGCGGTCGAGAAGCTCCACAACTTTCCGGTCCGCATTCACAAGACCGTCCATCCGCAGCGCTTTCAGCATCCGCCGGCCCCACGCCTCGTCGGTCTCATCCTCCTCCTGATCGAGCATCGGATCATCAATATGATAATAGAACACGCCCGCCGGCTCCACCTGCTTGCCGGGATGCTTTTTCTGCTCCAGTTCCACCGCCGCATCGAGATAAACAGCAAGCTGCAGCTGCAGTCCATAATAGAGCGCCACCAGGTCGAGCGACGTATTTCCCGTCTTGTAATCGATAATTTTCACATAGACCTTATCGTCCGTCTCGCAGAGATCCACGCGGTCAATCCGTCCGCGCAGACGCATTTTCTCATGCTCCGACAGATCGATGTTGATCGCCGACAGCGAGTCCTCCATCGAGAACGAAACCTCGAATTCCCCTGGCTCAAATTCTCCCTGCCGGATCTGCTGCTGCAGTGCCCAGACAGTTCGTTTCAGGATCCGCTTCACGCGGATAATGCGGTACTGATTCCGGCTTGAACTCTGAAAAATTGTGTTTCCATAGTCCGCCATCGTCTCCTCGACACACTCCTCAATCAGACGGTCACGCGTGTCATCGGTCACCGTCTTCCAGGTCTCACCGTTCTCCTGCAGTTTTTTCGAAAACTTCTCAAGCGCCTCATGCATGACCGTTCCCATATCCGCCGCTTTCAGCTCATACTGATCCCGCTCGCGGATCTGAAGGCCGAACTCCATAAAGTGGGCAAACGCACACGCCGCATACTTTTCCAGCCGCGTTGCACTGTTTTTTAACGTATCTCCGTACAGTGCCGATGCCGCACTCCTTCCGATTACGCCGTCCGCACACCGCAGAAACGCCGCTTTTCGATACGTCTCCGCCGGAATTCCAGCCTCCGGGTGCGCCGCATACCAGCGGTAAAGCTCCTCAAACAGCGGATCGATCTCTCCCTCCGCCGCTCTGCCAAGCTCCTCCAGAAACAGTGCCTCGCCGGAACGCGGCATTTCCAGTTTTTCCTCCGGTTTTTCCTCTTTTTCAATATCCCGCACTGGAATCTCCGGGAAGAGTTTTCGTATTTCGTTGATCAGATACGACGGATTCTGCGCCTCGCCGGACGCGCCCGCTTTCGCAAAGGAAAGGTACAGCCGCTCCGACGGTTTTGTCAGATTTCGGTAGAGATGGAATTTCTGCTGATACATCGTCTCCCGCGCCGTCGGGGACAGCTTCGCATCCGCCCGTTCCAGCTCCTCGCGGTCATATTCCGAGAGAATGCCGCCGCCCGCGTCGTGGCGCGGAATCAGCCCGTCATTCACGCCGACGAAAAACAGCACGCGGATGTCCTTCAGACGCGACCGTTCATTATCACCGATCAGTACCTGGTCCGCCGTCGGCGGAATAATACCGACAGATGCCTCCGCAAATCCCGCTTCCAGAATTTCCTGATACTCTGCCAGCGTCATCTTCTCATCGCCCAGCACCTCGACAATTTTGTCCAGCAGCTCCATGACAATGCCGTAAATCTGGCTGTATTCTTTTGCGAACGCCTCCTGTCCCTGCTGCTCAAACTGCTGCCGCCGCTCCTCGAGCTTTTGCTGCATCTGATTCTGCACTGCCAGTGCATACAGCGCCTCGGTCCGCTCCCGCACAGTGGCATCTTTCTTTTTCATCTGCTCCGCAAACGGCTGCACTTCGGCATAGAACTTCTCCCGCAGAAGATTGCGCTGCGGCACTTCATCCGGCTTGATGCCGCGGTAACCCCTCGTCCACGTCTCCCCATACGCTTTCAGCCCACGGATGCCAAGTGCCAGGACATAGTTTTCCATCGCATCTGTCTCCTCACGGTTCAGACTCGAAAGACCGCAGCGCAGATAGCGGAAGACACTCTCGTAGGAAAAGCTCTGCACGACCATCTCAATCGCCGCGCGCAGAAATTCGACGAACGGGTTCATCAGGACGGAATGTTTTTCATCAACGAAGTACGGAACACCGCATTTTTCAAAGATTTCCCGCGCATACGTACCGTAAACGGAGAGATCTCCGGTCAGAACGGCGAAATCCTGGTAGCGCATGCCCTCCTCGCGCACCATGCGGCGGATCAGACGCACCGTCTCTTCCAGCTCGGCACGCGGATTCGGCGCTACGCTGATATAGATTCCCTGCTGGTTCGCCTCGTGTCCTGCTGCCGGATTTCCCGTCTTTGCTTCCGTTCCTGATTCCGGTCTTTTTTCTATTCCATTTCCGGAAAATCCTCTCTTCCCATACCGGAACAGTCTCTGCTCCAGCTGATCCATCGTGCTTCCCGGCTGAAAACGGCCATGTCCCGAGCGTCTGACCCAGATTTCCGGCTCCACCGGGCACCCTGCTTCATCTGCCGCTTTCATGAGCTGCTGGACAAGCTGGCGGCTCATCGCAAAAAGCTGATGCGGAATCGCCTTTTTATACGGGTCCTCCCGCTCATCCATAATAATCGTCACATAAACCTTCGCACAGAGCCGGAACAGCTTTCCAAGCACACCGATCTGCACCGGCGTAAATCCGGTAAACCCATCCACCAGTACCTCACTGTTTTTAATCAGCTCCGATTCTTCCAGCTTTCCCGCCAGAACTTCCAGCACATCCTCCGCCGTCACGTAACGGTTTTCCAGATATTCCTCAAACGCACGGTAGATCACACCGGTGTCCTTCAGCTTTGCCGCCAGCAGCTTTTTCTCTCCCGTCTCTTCCGCCCACGTATCAAGCTCGGACGGCGCAATCTGATACTGCTTCAGCTCGGAAATCAGCGATTTCATCTGCGAAACCGCACCGGTTCTTTTTAACGTGCTGCCAAGAATTGTCAGCTCCTTTTTCTTTTCCTGCGCAACGCGCTTCACCACGAGGCTTTTTCCCGTCTCTTCAAGCACCGGATACAGGCTTCCGCCGGTCTCCTCAAAAATACGGTAGGCCAGACGTTGAAAACTTAAAATATCAATATTTAAAATTCCGCCCGCCGGATGCAGAGACACGAGTTCTTTCTGTGTCTGCATTGTAAACTGCTCCGGCACGACAATCAGATAATTTTTCTCCGGGTGGCGCGCCGCTTCCGCCAGAATTTTTTCATACGCATACCTCGATTTCCCAGCCCCCGAATTTCCCATAATAAACTGCAGACTCATGCTTTTTTCCTCCTGTTCTGCCCCGTTTCCGTTCCTAAAATAGACATAGCTAAGTATAACAGACTCTTTTTTTCGATGCAATCAAACGCCGGGCAAATTGTAACTCTTCCTTCCCTAAACATTACCGCACCAGAGTGTGTGTCAAGCGGATATTCGTAAGCTGTGAATTCCACTTTGTGGGAGATTTTGTCCGAGTGAAGGCTGTTATAGGAAAAGCCGCTCTCAATAACGAAATATTCCGTATTGAAAGCGGCCGTTTCTTTTTAATTTCTTTTTATTGTAAAATACCTTTCCGTCGTTCCATCAGTGTTTCCATGCGGCACAAAAAAATCGTTGCTGCAAGTAAATCCGCAGCTCCGCCCGGACTCATATTTTTCCGGATACAAATCTGATTCAGTTCCCGCACTTTTTGCAAACCATTCTCACTAAAAGCACCACCTGCCTTAAGAATTGCCTTTGCTTCCGTTTGCAGCCATCGCATTTCTTTCTCACTGGTTCTGCTGATGACATTTGTGTCTGTAAGCTCTGCTATAATTTCAAGAAGAATCTGTACATTGATCTGATTTTTGTCCCTGTTATTTGCTATATACTGCTTCATATGAGGAACCGTAAGTTCACACAGAATCGGATATCCGGTCATTGCCAGTCCCCGGACACCTTTTTCGCCCAGATGGCAGTAAATTTTTTCTCCATGCGTGATCCCCGAACTTTGTTTTAACTTTCTCAGATCTTGTTCCAGCTCTTTTTTTGTCATTTCCAGACTGATTCGGCAAACACTCTCTGACTCGATTTTTCCGTAATTTCTCAGGGAAATTCCGGCCGCAGCTGCTAGAATGCCAATCGTAAAAATGATTCCTTTATGCGTATTGACTCCTCCGGTTGCAGCAAACATTTTTTCTTCCGTCTTTTTTCCTCTTTCTCTGAGAAGCGGAAACAGCGTCTCCGGATCTGCCTCCCAGGAATACCCTGCTTCAAACATTGCCGCCAGATCTTCGGCGATCGCCTCTGTACTCTTTTGAAATGTCTGACAGTCCATATCTGTATGTGCACCGGTATCCTCCCGGTCTACTAAGCCTGGTTTTGGTGTCGTATACACTTCTTCCATCAGGGCCTGACTGATCTCAGCGGCTACGCCTCTTTGTAGCTGCTCTTCCCATATGATATCATAGATCTTTTTTCTCAATTCTTCGATCGAATGTTTTCTGCTTCTGCCACACTGACAGGCCGGGTTGTCGCATAACAGACATTTTCTTTCCGGAAATCCAAGATCATTTCTGCTGATTTTCGTATTTTCTTTTTCCAATACATCAATATCATACAGTCTCCCAATCTTCGTCTCTTCCAAAGCAATCATAAGCTTTTTCACCCGGCAGCCGTCTGCTTTCACAACCAAATATCCCTCATATCCGGTTATGTTTTCTTGTACCAGCCGGACTTCCGTCGAAATTTTTTCCGTTTCCAGCTTATTCTGTATCTTTTCCAGTCCTTCATAAAAGACCTTTTCGAAAAGTTTATTTACCTTTTCCGTACCCGGAATATTGAGCATAAAGCAGATTAACGTACCCGGATATTTTTCAAGAAGCTCTTTCTGCGTTGCCACCCTTTTTTCTCGGCTCCACAATACCTGCTCTAAGGAAACTTTATTTTCCGTTTTCATTCTTTTTCCTTTCCAGATAGCGCCAGGTACTTTCCGGAAGCATTCCGCAGACGCTTTTTAATTGATTTTCCGCATATTTTTTTCTGACCTCAGATGCACTGATGATCTGGTCTCCATATGTTTTTCTGGGAATTTCATGAAAGCGGATCTGATAGCACGGCAGCTGCTCCCGTAAGCACTGGTTATAGGTATGTGTCACATCGCAGACCGGTTCACTGCCCACATAGCGATCTGTAATTTTAAGCTCCGGTGCAATGCACTCTCCAAACAGCTGAATATCCAACTGGCAATTCATCTCATAGGCTTTCGCTTTTTCTTTGATAAAGTATGTCGGAAACACAGCCGGCGAAATCATGTATTCTGAGGTCTGGTGAAGAATCACATTTGGAATTTCCTGTATTCCTTCTTTTACCAACTGATACCGTTCTCTCGTTGTCAGAAAGCTCTGTTCTTCTGAGAGGATAAAAATGTGCAGCCATTTGTTTTTTTTTGCTGCCTCCCGGATCAGGTATTCATGTCCTCTGGTAAAGGGATTACAATTCATAACCACTGCACCGATACCGTTTTCATGTCTGTTTTCCACTTTGCATTTCTGCTGTTCCTGTGTTTCTTTTTTTAATCGTTTCAGGAATTTTTCAAGTCCGTTTTTGTCATTTTCCAGAAGAAGAATTTTTTCTGTCTGTGCCACCGGATACATTCCCATACTACAAAACAGTTCTTTGTTCTGAGGCTTGGTAAATCCGAAAAAATGAGAAATTCCCATTCCATAAAAATATTCAATCAGAGATGTCATAAGATGTGCCAGCAGATTCTGTCCTTGATACGCTTCTGATACCGCAACACATTTTATGATATTTTTCTGGCAGGAAGCAGTTGCTATGATTTCTTTCTCTTTTCGCAATACGATGGAATGTGTAATCTGCTCATCATAAGTAAGTCCCATGTATTCCAGAAATTTTTTGAGTTCCTCTTTCTTTTTCCCGGTAAAAGGATCCCCTGTTTCTTCCATATAGTCACTCACTGCCTGCCCTCCCTTCTCTTATTTATGTACTGGCTCCGGGAGTATATTCTTTTCCTCTTTAAATCGGAATGGTTTAATCTGACGAACTACATCCATGATGGTTCCATCTCTGCTTTCAATAATTCCTACAACACGTTCGCCAAATTCTACTTTCTCCGGTTCTCCTGCAATCCGGTAAGCCAAATCCCGAAGTTCTTCTATCGTTTTCAGCGGAAGTCCACTGTTTTTTACCGCTTCCAGCAGATCTTTTCGCAGTGGGTTAACTGCAACTCCATATTCCGTGATGACTACATCTACAGATTCTCCCGGTGTTGTCACTGTTGTTACTTCCGTACAGATTGCCGGAATTCTTCCCTGTAATAAAGGAGTCAGTACAATGGTGCATTTTGCACCTGCCGCCGTATCCGGATGACCTCCCTGCGCGCCTGTTATAACGCCATCGG
This sequence comes from Blautia sp. AF32-4BH, assembly GCF_003460565.1. NCBI lineage: Bacteria > Bacillati > Bacillota > Clostridia > Lachnospirales > Lachnospiraceae > Blautia > Blautia sp. AF32-4BH. Next base: position 208,019 of record NZ_QTVL01000007.1, read on the forward strand.
AACCTACTACAACATTGCAATTGAAATTTACATCAACTTCCAGTGCTGCCAGAATCACAAAGTCCAGTTTGTTGACTACTGCGCCCTTGTTAAAAGGGTCTGCATATTCACCGGCACTGATTCTGAAATGCCTGATATCTTTTACTGATTCTACCGCATCCAGATCAAAATCCTGCGTATCCAGAAGTACATCAACCTGATTGTTATCCAGAAGATCACACATCGGTTTTGTCAGACCTCCGACACCGAAACGCATACGGATTCCACGTTCCTTCATGATTTTTGCCAGCGAAATGGTGGAAGCGATAGACGCGCCTCCCACACCTGTCTGATAGGAAAATCCATCTTTAAAGTACGGGGTAGACGTTACAAATCGTGTACAGTAATCCGCCATCATCAGTTTTCTCATATCTTTCGTCGGTTTTGCTGCACCTGTTGCAATTTTCTTAGGATCTCCAATTGCATCTACCACTACTACATAGTCTACTTTTGTCATGGAAATATGCGCCGGGAAATTAGGAAACGGAACCAGACAGTCCGTAATTGCTACGACTCTGTCTGCGTAATCAGCATCTACCATCGCATAGGACAACACTCCGCAGTCCGCCTTTCCACCGATACCACGACAGTTTCCATAATCATCACACGTCGGTGCTCCGATAAATGCAATATCCAGGTGTACTTCTCCTGTTTCGATTGCCCGAACTCTGCCGCCGTGAGAGCGCATCACTGCAAGCCCTTTCAGTTTTCCCTCAGAAATCGCCTTTCCAATCTCACCGCGCACACCGGAAGACTGGATTCCCGTAATCGTTCCATCTTCCATGTACGGCACCAGTCCTGCATGCGCTTTCCCAAGAGAGCTGGCACAAATGGTAATATTTTTAATACCCATTTTATGGATTTCTTCCATCACCATATTTACAACCAGATCACCATCCCGGAAATGATGATGAAATCCAATTGTCATGCCATCCCGGATTTCGCATTTCACCAGTGCCTCATGAATTGTTTTCACCAGTTTGCTGCCATCGGAATTCACCACGCAGCGGGTTTTCGGACCATCTTTCTGATATTCATAACCATCATAATAATGCACTCCGTGAAATACTTCTTTTCCTGTTATCTTCAATATTTCCTCGGGAATTTCTCTCCCTACTGCATTTTTCATTTTACAGTTCCCCCTCGTACACACCGGAAGCCTTGGCCAGTTCGATGATTCGCTTTGCACCATCATAAAACGCAATATCAATCATCTTTCCGTCTACAGTAAACACACCGATTCCCTGTGCCTTTTTGCTGTCAATCTCACGGACTACTTTTTCCGCAAAAATAATCTCTTTTTCTTTCGGCGTAAAAATTTCATGTACAATACGAATCTGTCTTGGATTGATAATCGATTTCCCATCAAAGCCCATCAGGTGAATCGTATTGACGTCTTCCCGAAAGCCCTCTTCGTTTTCCAAATCTGTATAGACGGTATCAAAACACTGTACACCTGCTGCCCGTGCAGCGATGACAAGCTGCTGTCTTGCTCCCATCAGTTCTATTCCGGTTCCCGTGATGTGGGTATGCAGATCTTTCGTGTAATCTCCACCGGACAGTGCGATACCAAACAACCTTTTCGAAGCCTCGCAAATTTCTAACGCCTTCACCACACCTCTTGCCGATTCTATCGCTGCCATAATTAAGGTACTGTTCTCCGGTCTGCCAAACTCATTCTCTGCCTTTAAAATTTGCTGCTCCACTATCTTTACATCTTGTGCTGTCTCTGTCTTCGGAATCCGGATGCCATCACATCCACCGGCTACTGCGCAACGGATATCTTCCTTCCAGAAAGGTGTGTCCAGGCCATTGATACGTACAATCCGTTCCGCTCCATGATAATCAATCGTGCGAAGTGCATGAAACAGGGAAAATCTGGCCGCGTCCTTCTGATTTTCTGCCACTGCATCTTCCAGATCCAACATCAGAGAATCTGCTCCATAAATATAGGGATCTTTAATCAGTCCCGGCTTCTGTGCGTTTAAAAACATCATGGTACGACGTAATCGTTTTTTTGCGTCTCTCATCGGATCGCACCTCCCCATGGCAGCTGCTCCGACTGCCCGGCGGAACGGTATACCGCAGCTTCCACCCTTGCACGGATGGTGCAGTCCAGAGCTCCTTTATCTACAATCTTAATTTTTACGTTCTGAACTCCCAGATTTTCCAGAGTATCCAGAACCACATGACGGATCTGATTTCCATACTGATGAATCACTGTACTTTCCAGTACCAGATCTATGTTGCCATCCCCATCTTCTACCGTAACCATACAATCGCTGGATTCCAGTGTTCCGGCTACAGCTGCTTTTTCTATCTCCATTTTCCTCTTCTCCCTGTATTTCCCGTGGGGCTGCCGCACTAAGAAAAATTTCTACAAATATAGATTTTTATCTCCTAAATAACTCCATATTTTGTAGTGTTTTCGCTTAGCGCGTGTTTGAAAAATCATCTCTGCAATCTGCAAGCCCCACTTTATACTCTGCAGATTTTACTCTTCTACTGATTTTCCCGCAAAGTTCATCCAGTCCAGAATCTTCTGAATATACTCATCAAAGAAAATATCATCATGCCTTCCCGGACCCTCTTCAAACAACAGCGGAACGCCCAGCTGATCCGCAAACTCCTTCAGATCTACCGAATCCTGATGTCGTCTGTCCTCTGTACCACAGCAGGTATACAATCTTGGAATATCTCTTCCTTCTTCTTTCCGGTTTTTCAACAGTGTAAAAACATCATGAACCTCCGGTGTAATTGCAGGCGGATCGCCATATAACGCTTCACAAAGAGTGGATACCGTATTTACCTTTCCCTGATAACGATATTCTGCATGATAAGATCCCGCAACGCCTCCGATTGCCGCAAATTTTTCCGGACAGGTAAGTCCCCATTTATAGGCACCGTAACCTCCCATCGACATTCCTGCAATAAAACGGTTTTCCCGCTTTGTTGCTGCCGGGAAATTTCTCTCCACAAAATCTGTCAGTTCTTCTGTCAGATAAGAAAAATAATCCAGTCCGTATTTCATATCCGTATAGGCGCTGTTATATACGCTTGGCATAACCACCATAATCTGATGCTCATCTGCATAACGCTCAATCTTGGAGGTCCTCAGATACGAAAGATGGTCTCCTGTAAATCCATGCAGCAGATACAGGGTCTGATATTTTTTGTTTTTCCCGAAAGTCTCTCCCTTTTTTCCCTGCTCTACATCTTCCATTCGCTCTTTTTCCGGAAGCAGAATCGAAACATCTACCTGCATCCGCAGGATACAGGAGTGAAAATTGCAATGTACATATGCTGCCATCTGTTTCTCCTTTCTGTCAGCCTTTTACAGCGCCGACAACCACACCTTTGATAAAATATTTCTGAAGCATCGGGTAAATAATAATGATTGGTAAAATTCCGACAAATGCCAGTGCCATTCGGATGGAGTTTCCCGGAAGCGAAACTGCCTGTCCTTCGGCCGCCAGCTCTGATGCTCCGCTTCGCAGATATTCAATGTTTTTCATGATACGCATCAGAAGATTCTGAATACCAAAATATTTTGGATCCTGTACGTAATATAAAGCATTGGTCCAGCTGTTCCAGTAGGAAAGACCTGTAAACAGTCCAATGGTGGCAACTACCGGCTTCGACAACGGAAATACAATTTTGGTGAAAATTCCAAGCTCTGACGCTCCGTCCAGCTGTGCAGCTTCATATAATGCTTCCGGCAGGCTGTTGCTGTAATAGTTTCTTACCAGGAAAATATTGAATGCTGTCATCAGAAGATTCGGAAAAATCAGTGCTGCATACGTATCTTTAATATGGAAAAATGTTGTCCACATAATATACTGTGGCACCAGTCCTCCATTAAACAGCATGGTAAAATATACAAAAAAGGATAATGCGTTTCTATATTTGAATGTTTTTCGTGCCATCGGATATGCGATCGAAGTCGTCAGTAATACGCTTAATCCGGTTCCGACAACGGTTGTTCCAATCGTAACAAGATACGATCTTACGATTGTTGCTGCCTGTTTTACCATGTAGGTATATGCTTCCAGGCTGAGTTTCTTCGGCAAAATCTGATATCCGTTTGTAATCAGTTCATTTTCATCGGTAAAGGACGCAACCACCAGAAGAATCATCGGAAACAACGCCACAATACTGATTACCACTAAAATAACTGTTGCTATTGCAATAAATCGTTTTTCATCGCTGACTGTCTTTTTCATATCCTGCCTCCTAGAACAATGCGTTTTCCGGATCTTTTTTCCGTACAATAAAGTTTGCAATCATGACCAGTGCAAAACCAACCAATGACTGATATACACCTGCTGCCGAAGACATTCCTACATTACCCTGTTCCATCAAACCACGATAGACATACGTGTCAATCGTCTGCGTCGTAGAAAACAGGGTTCCTGCATTCATTGGTACCTGATAGAACAAACCAAAGTCAGAATAGAATACACGGCCGATCGCCATCAATGTCATAATAACAATGGTTGGTCTCAGAAGCGGAAGTGTAATGGCCGTAATCTGTTTCAATTTAGAAGCGCCATCAATCTTTGCCGCTTCATAAATTTCCTTATCAATGCCTGCAATACCTGCCATATAAACGATCGCATTATATCCTGCATTCTTCCAAAGATATACAATAACCAGGATAAACGGCCATGCAGCTTTTGCAGTATACCAGTCTACGCCTTTTTTCCCCAGCGCATCTAAAATTGTATTGTTCACAAAACCGGTTGTACTTCCCAATAACGCGTATACCAGATACGCCGTTACAACCCATGACAGTAAGTGTGGAAACAACAGCACGGACTGGAAAAACTTTCCGCGTAACAGTTCTCCCAGCTCATGCAGCAGGATTGCAAAAATCACAGAAACTACGGTTCCGATCACGATAAACGCCAGATTATATAACAATGTGTTTCTCGTAATGACCCATGCATCATCTGTCAGGAACAAAAATTTAAAGTTATCCAGTCCACACCACGGGCTTCCCCAGATTCCTTTTGCATAACTGAACTTTTTGAACGCAATAAAGGTTCCAATGATAGGAATATAGTTATTAATGATCAGATATGTAATACCCGGTAATGCAATCAACAGTAATGCTAATGTATTTTTACTGGCATGTTTTTTCTCACTTTTCGTCATAATTCGACTCCCTTTTTGATAAATAAGGCTGCGGTAAATTTCCGCAGCCTTTTCTTTTTTAAAGTCTTTCCTATTTGCTACTCATCCATGCATCCAGCTGCTCCTGCTTTGCCTGAATCAGGTCATCCATACCAGCTGCTTTCAGTCGTTTTGTCATCTCGGCAAGTGTTGTATCTACATCTGCTGCACCAACCCACAGAGATTTTTTATACTCTTCTACAATGTTCAGGCATGCGGTATATTCTGCTTCTTTATCACTGTAGTCGTAAAGGAAACCATAATAGTTTGAATGATCTCCATCATAATTCTGCTGCTTGTTTGTCTCTTTTTCTTCTCCATACAGACCGCCTACAACCGGATAGGTCAGCCATTTATTTCCCCAGAAATAGTAGTTCATATTATCGGTATAGGCTACACTGTTCAGATCCGTATATCCATCCGGTGCTACTGCACAACCATTTTCATCCAATTTGTAATCCACCCCTTCTTCTCCATAGACCAGAAGGTTGTCTACATATGCATCCGTGTACAGCAGGTTCATAAATTTGCAGGCTGCCGAAGGATCTTTACAGCCGGAATTTACCATCCATGCTCCGCCGTTTCCAGACCAGATCATCGAATCACTGATCTGTACATTTTCAAACGGATGACCATAGTTGTTTGTATACTGCTGCGCAATCTTCGGATTACCCAAGCCACAGAATGTGCCAAAGCAGTTGCCGGACATCAGTAATTCTGCAGTAGTTGCTGTTGTAGTAGCTGCATCACTTGCATAATAACCAGCTTCAAACCAGCTTCTGGTCAGTTCGCACAGTTCTTTGAAATCTGTCGTTTCATACATATCCACTACAGTTGCATTGTCCTGATAAGCCACACCGGAAACGGATGAGGCAATATTGTCACCTAATGGATCAATTTTAGCAATCTTTCCCAGGTAGCTTTCAAATAACGCATTCGCTCTGTTTGGATCAATGATTGTCATATCCGGATAAGCTTCTTTTACCTTTGCAAACACTGCTGTCAAGTCTTCCGGTTTGGTAACCTGACTCATATCGATTCCAAGTTCCTCGGTAATATCTTCACGATAGGTAAATCCACCCGGTACATAGTTGGAACCCATATTCAGAATTCCATATGTTTTTCCCTCTACCGTTGTCGGTGCCAGAAAACCATCGTAAAGAGTTTCTGTTGTTTCTTTCAGGTCACTGTCCAGATACTCTGTAATATCCAGCGCTGTTCCATCCTGAATATATTTCAGATGCGACGTATTATAGGCCTGAAACAAATCCAGCTGTTCTCCGGATGCCAGCATCAGATTCACCTGATTCATATAATCAGAATTGGAAAACAGTACCAGCTTGACCTTTGTATTGATCTTATCTACTGTATAATCGTTGATCAGGTTCTGAATTCTTTCCAGTTCTGATGACTCCGGGATATTGTTCTGCGTCATGTACGCAAATACAACCTCTGCCGGTTCTTCGCTGTCGCTGCTTTCCTGCTTACTGCTCTCCTGATTTCCGTTTGCATCACTGCTCTGTGCTCCACCACATCCGCTCAGCAGAGATCCTACTGTCAGGGTAGCCATCAAAATCGCCAAAATCTTTTTCTTCATTTGTTTCTCCTTTCTTCTTTCCGGTTCCTTTTGATAGACTTATCATAGCGCAAAAAAAACGAAAGTTCTTACACAAAAAAGTACAAAAACTTTCGTTTTTAAGATATCTATTCTTTTTTCCGAAACTCTGCCGGTGAAACTCCCGTATATTTTTTAAATACAGATGAGAAATACGGAAGAGTATCAAATCCGACTTCCAGCGCAATATCAATCACCTTTGTATTGGTGTTTTCCAGCAAATGTTTCGCTTTTTCCACGCGCAGGGAATTAATATAATCATTCAACGACGTTCCGATATCCTTCCGGAACATTTTTCCAATGTATTCCGGCGAAAAATGAAACCTCTCCGAAAGCGTATTTCTGTTAATATCTTCCGTATAATGTTCTCTGATATAATCAATTACCTGATCTGTGATCCTTTTTTCTGTTTTTTCCTTCCGTTCCTCCTGTGTCAGATCAAATACCTTATTCATCAGCCAGGTCATCCACTGCACCATAGAGAATTCTGATTTAACAGCATTCATATCCAGTTTCAGATAGATCGGATCACGAATCACGCTGTTCATATTTTCCTTTTTATCATGGAGATATTTGCTTACAAGCTGTGTCAGTTCCACTTGAAAATTGCGAAATCCTTCTACGGAATGCATCGTTTGCTTTACATGCTGCAGCGTTTTTTGTAAATATTCCAGTGTACTTACCCTGGAACCCTTGTTCAGACACTGCAGGATATAATCTTCGTCCAGAATATGTCCGGAAGCCTCTTTTTCTCGAAGCAATGCCATAAATTCTTTTATTTCCCCTTCGTCATAAATATGCGTTTTGTCATATTCCATTATTTTCTCTTTTTCCAAACCTGCTTCATAAAAAGGAACACTCGGGGAAATGTATCCGATCTGCAATGCATCAGGAAAATATTTTTCAAATATCTTTCTGACCCGTGCCGCTCTCTCCTTCGTCTCCTTTTCCGAAAATTCCGACAGAATTCCAAGATAGGTCCCCGTATTCTCTTCCCAGCAGATCACATTTTCCATTTTGATTTTTTCTGTGAATGCTTCTGCCAGAATATTTTCCATTGCAAATTTATAAATGGATTCCTGTTCCTTTTCTTTCCCGAAGTCCAGTTTGCCACTGGCAAAATGAAGAATCACAACACAATATTTTTCCTGAATTTCTTCCGCTATCCCCTGTTGCTTTATTTCCTCCTCGAGTCCCTGTTTTTGCACACCGGGTTCCAGCAATACTCTTGTCCAGAAATATCGCACCATCTTTCTTTTTCCGATCTTCCAATATTCCCGGATTTCCTCCGTTTTTTGTTTCCAGGCTATTTTTTCTGTCACACGAAGCAATGCCTGATTGATTTTATTCATGTCAATCGGCTTCAGCAGATAGTTTGCCGCACCATTCTGTACAGCTCCATAGGCATATTCAAATTTTTCATGGCTGGTCAGAAAGATAACCTCTGTCTGGATTTTCTGTTCTCGTACCCATTCCAGAAAGTGAATCCCGTTCTCCTTTGGCATTTCAATATCGCATAAAATCAGTTCCACTTTGTTTTTTTGCAAAATATCTCTGGCCATAGAAGTATTGTAGGCCACATAGATCTGGTCAATAGAAAGTAACGCGCGATCCAGCTGTTCTTCCAATACCTGCGTTGTCACAATTTCATCATCTACAATCAGCAAATTCATCTCTCTTCGTCTTTCTCCTCATCTGTACATTTCAGTGTTTTCGGAATCCATATGGTTATTTTGGTTCCTTCCGGTTCCAGATTCTCCAAATACAGAAGATGATCCTGCTCGTACATCATCTTCAGAACCTCTTTTACATTTTTTATTCCAATTCCACTTCCATCTTTTTTTTCTGTTATTTCCATATCTTTATTCACAAAGTCCAGTATTTCCTGCGAAAATTGACCCTGCGATATATATAGTTCCAGTTTTAAGTAAACTTCCTTCCCCGAGAAGCTCCACAATGCCTGAATCAGAACCGTAGTGAACGAATCAATACTGATCACGTGCTTAAATATATTTTCCAAAAATGTATGCAGAATCATCTGCGGCACCGGATACTGCTGCAGTTCTTCCGGTACATCCATATAGACATAAAAGCAATCCCGGTACATGAGTCGCTGCATTTCCAGATATCCCTCGGCATTCTTTATTTCATCCTGCAGCGGAACGGTATGCAGACCAGTTCGAAACATATAACGGATGTTCTGTGAAAATGCCTGAATAAAGGTATGGACATTCTCTTCCTCGTGCTGATAAACCATGCTGTTAATGGTTGATAAAGCATTCAGGAAATAATGTGGTTTTAATTGCATATGGATATACTTCAGCTGCACATCCTTCATTCGAAGTTCCTGTTCGTACTTTTGCACCCTCATTTCAAGAATCGTCTGTACCATATCATTATATGCCTGTTTTACTTCTTCCATTTCGTAGCTGTTTGTATTATATTCCGCTCTTGCCCTGAAATCTCCACTGTGAATTTTTCTGGACACCCAGAACAGGTCTGCAATCGGCCGGAAGATTTCTTTTTGCATATACCAGACAATTGTTCCAAAGAAAAGCAAAGACAGTACTAAAAATCCAAAAATAACGATACCGGAGGTAGAATATGCGGCATACTCGGATGATTTTACACTGTAATACATCTGATATGCATCTTCCAGAACAGATCCCTGATAGATACTGATGGATGGATCCTGTTTCTGCAGATTCTCTATTTCTTCTCCATATGCCCAATCTTTTCCTGAAGCGCACAGAATTTCCCCTTTTTTGTCTGTAAGATAAAATGCTGCCTCTTTGATGGACATATCATTATAGTTTAACAAGGAGTCCAGTCTTTTTTCTGATATCAATACAGCGATCGTATTTGCACCATAATTATAATATTTTACCAGATACACCTGCGCCCCCATAACAGTAGAAGTCCAGCCGGATGTAGGAGTTTTATCAAACGTATTACGCTTTTGAAGATACTTTTTGATATCTTTTATTGTATCATATGTTATATTTCCATTTCTCTGAATCAGGATACTGTTGTCTTTACAATTAACAACCGCATAGGCATCCGCTTCCTTTGTGTCTTTACATCTTTCCTTTAGAATCTGAAGCATTTTATACTGCGCTTTCACTTTTTCCAGGTTATTTTCTCCATTTAGCTGTGTCAAAAGCAGTCGATATCCCAGTAAAAGATCCAGGTTATCATCCAAGCGTTCCAATACACCTTCCATCGTATTATGATAAATCTGCAGCGTATTTTCCACCAGGTTTTCCTCATTTTTTTTAGCAATATCAACAATAAACGCTTTGTACAGAAACAGTAAAATAATCTGCAGAAGCAAAAAAGTAGTAAAAAAAACGCCCATGGTCCTTCTGATTTTTCTTTTTTTCATCTTTCCCCTCCTCTTTTCCCGACTCTCCCTGAAGTTTGTTATCGTGACCGATTACATTATATACTAATTTTCGGGCAGAAGAAAGACTGTCCAAAGATTACTTGCAGCTTGCGGAAATGATTTTTCAGACACTTTTTTTCATAAACGATTTTTCTTTTACATACATTATAGTAAAAACGCCCGTCCGTTCGCCCTCGTCCGCTCACAGACGGTTTTTCAAAAAGGAGTGTGCCCGCCCATGAGTTCCAAAACGAAAATTGTTGTACTACATATGAAAGAAGTGGTTTACACCGCTGTTTTTCTTGCTCTCGCGCTGATTCTTCTCGTGGTGTTTCTGATCATGTTCTCCGGGAAGAAGGATTCTGCGAAAAAACCTTCTGTCACCACTGCTGCTTCCGCCGAAAATGCACGCTACATTCCCGGCATCTACACCTCCACGATCTCCCTCGGCGACCAGACCTTCGATGTGCAGGTCAATGTTGAGCAGGACCGCATCACCGCGATTTCACTGAATAACTTAAGTGAAACCACCGCCGCCATGTATCCGCTCATGGAGCCCGCGCTCGATTCCATCGCAAGCCAGATCTATGTGAATCAGACGACGGAAGGCCTCATCTACGGAGAGGACGACCGCTACACCTCCGAACTGCTCGTCTCCGCGATCAATCAGGCGCTCGAACAGGCTCAAAATCCTTCCTCCGCAGAATCCTGATCTTTCCATGCAAAAAGGCCTCGAAGCATTCTTCTGCTCCGAAGCCTTTTTTCTGTCGTGCATCTCAAAATTTGATTCCCTGCACCAATTTGGATTATCTTTGTTTCTTTCCGTATTTCCTGTTTTGTTTTTTACAGCTGGTCGAGTTCCTCTCTCCAGAGCTTCACGCACGCATCACTCGGCATACGCAGGTCGCCGCGCGGGGATACCGCAACGCTTCCGACCTTCGGGCCATCCGGCAGGCAGGAGCGTTTGAACTGCTGCGCGAAAAATCTCCAGTAGAACGTTTTCAGCCATTTTAAGATCGTCGCATCATCGTAGACACCGGCAAATGCAAGTTTTGCCACACGGTAAATCTTGAGCGGTTCGTACGTCACACGCAGCATATAGTATAAGAAGAAATCATGAAGCTCGTACGGTCCGACGAGATCTTCTGTTTTCTGAGAAATGACACCATCTTTCGGCGGCAGCAGTTCCGGGCTGACCGGCGTGTCGAGCACATCCAGAAGGATATCGGAAAGTGCTTTTTCCCCGCAGGTGTCCGCATAATACTGCACCAGATGGCGCACCAGGGTTTTCGGTACGGACGCATTGACGGCATACATCGACATATGGTCGCCATTGTACGTTGCCCAGCCAAGTGCCAGCTCGGAAAGATCACCCGTTCCGATAACCATACCGCCGGACTGGTTGGCAAGATCCATCAGAATCTGCGTTCTCTCACGCGCCTGTCCGTTTTCATACGTCACATCGTGTTTCTCCGGATTCTGTCCGATATCGCGGAAATGAAGATTGACTGCCTCCTTAATATCGATCTCTTTTAAGGTTGCGCCAAGACATCTTGTCAGCTCACAGGCATTCTGATACGTACGGTCCGTCGTCCCAAAGCACGGCATCGTCACAGACAGAATCTGCTTTCTCGGAATCCCAAGCAGATCAAATGCTCTTGCCGTTACGAGCAGCGCCAGCGTCGAATCAAGTCCGCCGGAAATACCGATGACTGCGCTCTGGCAATGGGTATGCGCCAGACGTTTTTTCAGTCCCATAGCCTGGATATTTAAAATTTCATCGCATCGCTGATCGCGGTTATGCTTGTCTGACGGTACGAACGGTCGCGGATCGAAGTAGCGGGTCAGCTTTGTCTCTTCTATTGCCAATGAAAATCGAACGACCTGATATCCATCGGTTCTCTGCTCCGGATACGTGGTCATCCTTCTGCGCTCACTTGTCAGACGATCCACGTCGAGATCTGCGCAAATGATCTGATTCTCAAATCGTTTTGCCTCGGCAAGAATGGTTCCGTTTTCAGCAATCAGATGCTGTCCGCCAAAGACAAGATCTGTCGTCGACTCGCCCTCGCCTGCTGTCGCGTATATATAGCCGCAGATCAGACGCGCCGACTGTGCGCTCACAAGGCTTCTCCGGTAACTGTCTTTTCCAACCATTTCATCACTGGCAGAAAGATTTACGACCACTGTCGCACCTGCAAGCGCATGCGCCACACTCGGCGGATTTGGAGTCCAGAGATCCTCACAGAGCTCTGCTGCAACTTTAAGACGCGGCATTTTTTCACACTGGAAGAGCAGATTCATGCCAAACGGAACCTCTTTTCCAAAAAATTCCGTTGTTGTCACCGCTTCTTTTCCCGGCGCAAAATGACGCAGCTCATAAAATTCATTATAGTTCGGCAGATACTTTTTCGGCACAACACCGAGAAGCTCTCCGTGACAAAGCGCAGCGGCTACATTGAACAGCTTTCCGCCCTGTTCCCACGGCAGTCCGACAAAAATCAGCGCATCGGTCTCTTTCGTGCCATCGGCAATTTCCTTTAATCCTTCTTTCGCCGCATCAATCATCTGACTCTGCCAGAATAAGTCACTACAGGTGTAGCCGGTAAGAGCCAGCTCCGGGAGCACCATCACCTTTGCTCCCTCGCCCTCCATTTTATGAATCGTTTCCAGAATGACTCTCGTATTTTCTCTGACATCCGCTACCACTACCGCACAGGAAGCGGCGGCAACTTTTACGAATCCCTGTTTCATCTCTTTCTTCCTCCACTATCTGGTTCCCTGTTACAGATTTTCTGCAAACAGAAGCTCTCACAGCCTCCGTTTCGCCTGAAACAGTACTGTTATTTGCTCTTACGCAATAATTCTTTCAGATCCTCGGTAGAAAATTCATAGGCGCTGTTGCAGAAATGGCATTTCAGCTCCACCGGTTTTGCTTCCTGAATCATCTCGTTCAGTTCTTTTCTTCCGACCGCTATCAGCGCTTTCGATACACGCTCACGGCTGCAGTTGCAGTAAAACTGGGTCGGCACGGTATCGTTGATCACAAGGTCCATGTCTCCAAGCAGTTTTTCAAGAATCTGCTCCGGAGTCAGGCCCTCGTCAAGGAATGCGGTAACGGAATTGACTTCTGCCAGACGCTGCTCCAGTTTTTCAATGACTTTCTCATCGCAGAACGGCATCAGCTGAATGATAAAGCCGCCGGCCTGACGGACGGTATTGTCTTTGTTCATCAGCACACCGAGTCCGACGCTGGACGGAACCTGCTCACTCGTTGCAAAATAGTAGGTCAGATCCTCTGCGATCTCACTCGTCTGCAGAACGCACTGTCCGACGTACGGCTCTTTCAGTCCCAGGTCTTTGATGACATCCATGAATCCGACGCCGACAGCACCTGCCACGTCAAGTTTTCCTTTTTTGTTGGCCGGAATCACGACGTCCGGGTTTCCGACGTAACCTTTTACATTTCCTTTGGAATCTGCTGTTACGGTAATGCCGTTCAGCGGTCCGCCGGCATGGATGCGCAGGGTCAGAAGGTCTTTATCTCCCTTCATCATAACGCCCATCATTGCACCTGCCGTCAGAAGGCGGCCCAGCGCTGCGGTTGCAACCGGGCTCGTGTTGTGATCCTGGCGTGCTGTCTCTACGGTTTCTCTTGTTGTCGCTGCAAACGCACGAATCTGTCCGTCTGCCGCTGTTGCTCTTACAATATAATCCATGTTTCTCTCCTATTTCTCACTTTTTCCTTTTTCTCTTGCTACGACATAAATACGTTCGCTCTCCGGTCTCGGCGCATCCTTTGTGAATGCATCGTAGGCCGTCACAAACTCCATGCCTGCCTCTTCCAATAAGCGGCGGATCGTCGCAAGATCGTACGCTCTCTGATAATGTACCTCCTCAAATTTACGGTACAGATCGGAATCTTCTCCCTCCGGGATGAAAATGGCAAGCTCATATTCGTTGATCTCTTCCTCCGGGTCATAGTAATTATCCCAGATGAAGCTTGCCTCTTCGCGGTTTTCCGCAATCGTAGTCTCACCCATCTGTTCATATTTATACTTGGTATTCAAATCAAAAATAAACATGCCCTTCGGATCCAGATAATTGTTGACGAGTGAGAAGACTTCCCGCAGATCATCTTCCTCCAGAATATAGTTGATAGAATCGCAGATGCTCACAACCGCCTTCACGGTTCCGTAGAGCTCAAATTCCCGCATATCCTGAAGCAGATATAAAATGTTTAAGCCGGACTCGGCGCGTTTTTCACTGGCAATCTCGAGCATATCCTCAGAATTGTCCACGCCGATCATATCGTAGCCCTCTTTGGCGAGCAGCTCGGTCATGTTTCCCGTTCCGCAGCCAAGATCGAGCACCAGTCCGTCTTCCACCTGATATTCTTTTAAAAGCTGAATCAGATATTTGCTCCAGGCAGGATAGTCCACGTTGTCCATGAACATGTCATATACCTGGGCAAAACTGGTATAACTTTCATTCATCTTTCTTTTCTCCTTCATCGTTTACAGTAGCTACGCCTTATTGTATCACATCACACAGGGCAACTCAATATACGAAAAGACCTGCAGGATCCCTGCAGGTCTCATTCACTCCCCGAGTTGGGCTCGAACCAACAACCCTTCGGTTAACAGCCGAATGCT